>CANRBQ010000038.1 GCA_947628905.1 uncultured Bacilli bacterium | reverse complement strand
GGCTCCATAGCTCAGTCGGTAGAGCAGAGGACTGAAAATCCTTGTGTCACTGGTTCAATTCCCGTTGGAGCCACCATATAAGAAAGCTCAAAAGTCTTCATAAGAAGGCTTTTTTCTTATATTCTTTTGTGGACAAAAAATCTTGCCTTAATTCTGTGAACAATTTGTGGACAAAATTATAATAATTATTTAAAGGTATTATTTCCTTAAATCTTTATTTAACTGATATTTAGATAATCCATGCTTATATATATCATTCTTTTTTGAAAAATACAGAGATTTATATTATCAAAAATTAAATGACGTTAGAGTTAAAAATGATATTATTGGTTGGATAAAGTTTTTCTTAGAAGGAATAATAGAAACTGCTAAAGTTGCCAAAGAAAAATTCAAAAAAGTTGTAGAACTTACTAAAAAAGTTGATCTTCAAATATCAGATTTAAAAGTTAAATATGATAATGCAAAAAAAATAATAGATTATTTCTACGATGAACCTTATTCATCACGAAAAAAAATATCTGAAGCATTAAAAATGCCAGAATCTACTGTTAATGGTGTAATAAAAGAATTAAAGTCTGCAAATATAATAAAAGAAACAACTGGATATAGCAGAAATCAGATTTTTGTATTTTCTCAATATGTAGAGATATTTTTATCAAACTAGTTATAAAACGAAAAATAAAAAAAAATCGTTCTTAAAAAAATTATAGAACGAAAAATTCAAAAAATTCGTTTTATAAAAAAATATAAAACAAAATTCTTTATTTTTATGTTTTAAGAAATAGTAAAAATATATATCATAAAAAATCCCAGTGTTTTTATGGTCCATTTGTAGTCCAAAATGATAATATTAAATTAAATTTAAATAAATCTAAAAATTAGTTATAATTAAATTTATAGTTAAAAATCCCTTTAATTAAAAGGAATTTAAGAAAAATTTTAAACTTAAATAAACTTATTTAACTCATCATAACTATAACTGAAAATCCTTGTGTCACTGGTTCAATTCCCGTTGGAGCCACCATTTAAGAAAGCTCAAAAGTCTTCATAAGAAGGCTTTTTTCTTTAACTAATTTATAATTTCAAAGTTATTGTATCTGTTATGTTATTTATTATCAGAAACTAATAGACAAATTGATGCCTTAAATACCTATTCTTTATTACTTCCCAAAAATTTATCCCTTTTTATTTCCTTTCTAAATTCTTTGTTTTTATCCAAATAATGTTTTAATATTTGATATGTTTTCTGATCATAAGAAGGATCATCACACTTTAAAGCTTGAGGCTTAGTTTTTAAATAATCTAAGACAATAAGATAATAATTAGGCTTATTTAAATTTATTTTAGTTCTCCAAATATTTTTATATTGTTCTTTTTTTAAATAAAGATAATCAGTTATTGAATTATAATTAATTCTAATAATTCGGTAAAAGAAATTTGTTGCAATATCAAATCTAGCACCCGAATCTAAAAAATAAGATTCAACTTTATAAATTATCTCTCCATTAATATCTTTAACTTCTTCTTTAACTAAATCCCATACTTCTTTATTTAAAATATTTCCTTTAAACATTTTATAAGATATTTTTTCCTTATGTTTTTGCTCTTCAAAAAATAAAGTGTTTTCTCTTTTATCAGCCATATAAAACTCCTTTAAATTATAAATATATTATCACAAAAGAATATCAAAAACAATTAATATTATATAAGCCCTTACTATTTTTAATAGACTTACTACTAAAAGTATAATAATAATTTAGTTTAATCTTTAACAAAAAGTATGTAAAATTTAAAAATTAACTATTATTTATCTTGTTTAATTATTAAATAATAGGTATAATCAAATTAAATAGAAGAGGTATAAAATGAAGTCTAATAAGTATTATAACGATTTAAATATAATAAGAATATTAGCGATGCTAGCAGTTTTATTACATCACTTAAATATTCTAAAAGGAGGTTTTCTAGCAGTCTGTATTTTCTTTTTATTAAGTAGTTATTTATCTTGTTTATCTGCTTTTCAAAAAGAAAAATTCTCTTTACTTGAATATTACAAAAATTTATTCTTAAAACTTTATCTACCTTTAGTAATAATTGTATTTATCACTATTTTTATTGTATCATATTTACCAAATATAATATGGCTTAACATAAAACCTGAAACTAGATCAATTCTCTTAGGTTACAATAACTTTTGGCAATTAAAAGCTAACCTGGATTATTTCGCCGGTAATATTAATTCTCCATTTACTCATCTATGGTATGAATCAATTCTCTTACAATTTGATTTAATTTTTCCTTTTATTTATTTAATATTAAAAAAACTAGGGGATAAAATTCATAAATTAGTTCCCATTATAATCACTCTTATAATAAGTATTATTAGTATTATTTATTTTTGTAAAACAAGTACATATTCTAATATTATGTTTTCTTATTATAATACATTTACCCGTATGTTTGCTTTATGGTTAGGAGTCTTTTTAGGTTTTATCCATAATTATTATAAACCTTTAATCATAAATAAATTAAGAGTTACTCCTCTAAATAAAATTATTTTTTATAGTTATTTAATTATTTTAACTATTTTATTTATCTTCATTGATTCAACTTCCCCATACTATGGTCCATCCATGATTTTAACAACTTTAATTACTTTAAGATTAATTGATTATGCTACAATATCAATTAATAAAGAAAATATAAGAAGTAAAATATTTAAATATTTATCTAAGATAAGTTATGAAATTTATTTATTACAATATCCTATAATATATATTTTAGGAGTTTTAATATCTAATCGTTATATATTAGTACCTCTAGTAATAATTTTAGTCTTTATATTCTCTAATATTTTCCATTTAGCTTTATCTAAACAGTCTAATAAAAAAGTAAATATTTTAAAATATACTCTATTAATTCCTATTTTAGTTTTAACAACATTAGGTATATATAAATATATTAAAACACCTGATTATACTATAGAAATGAAAGCTTTAGAAAGTGAATTAGCTAGTAATGAAGAAAAATTAATAGCTAAAGAAAAAGAATATGCTTCTAAATTAATTGAAGAAAATAATAATTGGGAAGAAAAACTAA
The DNA here is from genome assembly GCA_947628905.1 of uncultured Bacilli bacterium. Taxonomy (GTDB): domain Bacteria; phylum Bacillota_I; class Bacilli_A; order RF39; family UBA660; genus Caccenecus. The sequence goes on along the minus strand of CANRBQ010000038.1, from coordinate 8,765 downwards.
ATGAATTAACTAATAGTGAAAAAGAAATTGAAGATATTGTTAAAAATTTAAAAATTACTGGAGTTGGAGATTCCGTTATGCTGGGGGCAGTTGATAATCTTTATAGTACTTTTAAAAATAGCTATTTTGATGCTAAAATATCTCGTACCGCATGGTCTATAAATGATATAATATTAAATTTAAGAAGTGAAAATATTCTTGGCGATGTTATAATATTTAATCTTGGAGCCAATGGTGATTGTTCTAAATCATGTAAAGAAGAAATCATGGCTACCTGTGGTAATCGTAAAGTATTTTGGTTAAACACCACCAATTTACCATCTGTTAATGAAACATTAAACAATTTTGCTAAAAATTATACTAATCTTTATATAATTGATTGGTATAACATATCTAAAGGTCATAATGAATATTTCTATGCTGATGGTATTCACTTAACTCCCAAAGGCCGTGTTGCTTATACCAATGCTATATATGAAGCAATATATAATGTTTATGTTAAAGAATCACAAGCTCAGAAAGAAGAAGCCATTAAAAATCATGAAGCAGAATTAAAAAATAAAATGACTTTTATTGGTAATGAATTATTATTAAATGCCTTTCCTAATATTCAAAATAATTATCCTAATGTAAAATATTTAATTAATAAAAATTATACTTTTAAAACTTTAAAAGAAGAAATACAAAAAAATATTAAAAATAATACTTTAACTAACAAAATAGTTTTAACTCTAGATAGTATTATTAATTTAAATAAAGAACAATATGAAGAAATATTAAAATTATTAAATAAAAAAGAAATATATATAATATCTTTATCCAAAAGAGATCTAACTTCTTTAGAATCATCTAATGTTAAGATTATTGATTTCTATTCTGAAATAGAAAAACATTCCGAATATTTGATGATAGATAATGTTCATTTATCTAAAAAAGGTAATGAAGCTCTAGCTAAATACATATCAGCTAATCTTCCAAATTAATCTTTAAAAGTCATAAAAAGAAATAATAAACGTACATTTTATTAAGAGGTGTTAATATTTGAAAAAAATAAGTGTTATCCTATTAATAAGTACGTTTTTATTTGCAATTTTTCCATCTTTAGTATTAGCCAAAGATTCTTTAAATTTAGATGCTACAAGTGCTATTTTAATTGATAATGCCAGTGGTAAAATATTATATGAAAAAAATGCTTCTGAAAAACTTCCCATGGCTAGCATGACTAAAATTATGAGTATGTTATTAATCATGGAACAAATAGAAAATGGAACTCTTAAATATACTGATAAAGTTTTAATTAGTAAAAATGCCAGTGGAATGGGTGGAAGTCAAGTATTTTTACAAGCAGGAGAAGAATATAAAGTAGAAGATTTATTAAAATGTATTGCCGTATCAAGTGCTAATGATGCTGTTGTAGCTATGGCTGAAAAAATAAGTGGCAGTGTTGATGCTTTTGTTACTAACATGAATAAAAAAGCTCAAGAATTAGGACTAACCAATACTCATTTTGCTAATCCTCATGGTTTAGATAATGAAAACCATTATTCTACTGCCCAAGATATGAGTATTCTTGCTAGAGAATTACTAAAATATGAAGATATACTAAAATTCACTTCCATATATGAAGACTATTTAACTAAACCTGATGGCTCTCAAGTATGGCTTGTTAATACTAATCGTTTAGTTAGATTTTATGATGGGGTAGATGGCTTAAAAACTGGCTATACTACTGATGCTGGTTATTGCTTAACTGCTACTGCTAAAAAAAATGACATGCGTTTAATAAGTGTTGTTATGAAATCAAATAGTGCAGATGCTAGAAGTAAAGATACTGCAACTCTTTTAACTTATGGTTTTAATTCTTTTAAAAATAATATTATTTATGATAAAGATAAAAGTTTAGGAGAAATACCAGTTTATCGTGGTAAAGTAGATCAAATAAAAGTATATTTAAAAGAAAATGCAACTGTTTTATTAGGCATAACTGAAAAAGTAGGGGATTATAGTTTTAATATTAAAGCCCAAAAAATAACTGCCCCTCTAAAAAAGAATAGTGTTGTAGGTACTGCTGAAATAATTGATAATGAAGGAAATATTATAAATGAAATAGATATAATTATTAAAGAGGATATTGCCAAAGCTAGTTTCTTTGATTATTTTAAACGTAATATGAAAACAATTACTGGTGGGAAATAAGAGTCAAATTAATTGACTTTTTTAATTCTAAAAATTATAATTAATATATGCAAGGATGGCGGAATAGGTAGACGCGCTACTTTGAGGGAGTAGTAGATTACATCTGTGAGAGTTCAAATCTCTTTCCTTGCACCATAGAAATCTGCTCGAACTTTTTATAAGTATCGAGAATAAATAGACAATCAATTCAAAATTAGGGTTGATTTTTTTCTTGCTCAAAAAAATTTTAAAAAAAGGATTGTTTTCAAAATTCTATGAACAAATTAATATATCAAATGAATCCGATATTATTCTAAAAACATCAAGAATAAGGCTTTTAAAATGCATTTCTAAGGTATTAACAAGTGCTCTAAAGATATTAGGAATAGAAACAATAGAAAAAATATAATTTATTTAAAAAAATGATATAGTTTATTTGCTGTGATGGTTTCCAAACACCTTAACTATCCCACCAAAGTAAATAAAAAGCAACTATCAAAAAAGTCGCTTTTATATTATTCTCATTCTAATATAAGAAATTTAAAATTATTTTCTTCCATAAAATATTTAAATATTCTTTTATCATTTTCTAAATAATCTAATATTTTAATTATTAAATCACTATAATATTTAACTAAATCTTCCAATTTTGTTTTATCTTCAGAAGAAGCATTTTTAAAATATTCTTTAGCGTCTATTATTTTATTTTTAATTTTTATAATATTTACTATATCTGTCCAAAAAGAAGAGCTAAAAAATTCTTCTAAAAATTCTTCTACAATCATATAATCATTATTATAATTAGCAGTAGAAGTATCACCATTAATAGTTATATTTAAAATTGAATCTTTAAATAAACTATTATTATTTTTAATATCTTTAACTACATTTCTAAACGCAGGACAAAGATAATATTTTCTTACATTAATAGTGTCAAAAAAATCAAACATAGTAACTTCTTCCAAAAATATATTCTTATATAATTTTCTCGAAACATTTTTAACAAATAAATAATCTATAAAATTATGACTAGTAATAAAAATAAAATTTTTATTATTTTTTAAAATACCTAGCTTAATCATCTTATTTAATAAATCATAAGAAATATTATATTTATTTAAAAAATTAACTTTATTCATTGGATAGTTATCATGTTCTTTTAAATAAAAAGCATAATCTTCTAAAAATAAAATATCATCTAACATAAGTTTTTCTTTAATAAACTCTTCTATAATTGGATATGTATTCCAATCTAATTTCTCTAATTTTTTATTATTAAATATTTTAATAATTAATTTTAAATAATCTTTCGTAAAATTATCATTTAATATTCCATTTTCTAAATCTAAACTATCTATTAAAATCTTTTTTCTATTAATATTTAAATTAGTTTTATTTATTATATCTAATATATTTTTATCTTCTAATAACCCAATATTATCTAAATTATTCATACTATTCTTTATTATTTCCTCAATTTTAATATTTTCTTTATTAGGCTTATTATCAAATTTATAATTATTATCATGATGATCCAATTTATTATCATTAATAATAGTTTTAATTTCTTTAGTTAACTTTAATCCTAAATATTTTAATATATCTGGAAAATCATCCAAGAGCATTTCATATTTCATCGTAAATCCATCATAGGATAATAACCATAAATCACAACATAATTTTTCTATAATATTATCTTGAGTAAAAATATTTTTTAAATAATTTTTAATATAAGGTTGATATTTTAAAGGTAAATATCTTAAAGCATATATCTGATTCATAGTTACCGCCTTAGATATGTATTTAATAATTAAATCTTCCATATCTAAATCTATTCCTAATTCTTCTAATTTTTTTAATAGTTCAGGAACAGAACCTAAATCATCATCCTCAACATTAAATATATTAAATTTATAATTTTCTATATTTAGTATAACTTTATCTTTTATAAAATTAAGCAATTTAAATGATTTATATTCTTTAGCTATTCTAATAAGTTGCCAAATAATATCTCCCTGATTTAAATCTTTTCTTGCCCAAAAAGCATAGTTATAATCATCTAAAACTTTCCAATAATCATATTCTTTAATAATTCTTTCTATAACTTTATCTTTAATTCTATCATCAAGCTGAATATTCATATTAATTATATTAAAAATGAAGTTAAAAATGGGTAATTCTTCTATTAAAACATCAATAAAATCAATAATTTTATTTTTAAGTATCTCTAAAGTATATTCTTCATATGTATAATTAGTAAAAAAGACTTTATTATCTCTCACATTTATATCAATCCAAGAAGATTCTAACTCATGCAAATAATCATCAAATTCACTAGGATTAATATTATCTAATTTTTTAGCTACTTTAATAAAACTATATTTTAAATCTTCATATTCTAAAGAAGATACTAACCCTAATAAATAAAGAATCATTTTAGCTCCCAAAGAAAAATCATTAAAAATATTACTAAAATAATCATAAGGATGATCTAAATAATCTATAAAATCTTTTACAAAAGTCATAGAATCTTTTTTAATATCCGTTATTTTATCTAAATAAGAACTAACAAATCTTGGCGAATAATTAGGTAAACTAACAATATAATCGGCATTATAAGTTAACTTTGCAATATAATCTAAATCTAAATTAGAACTTGCCGCATGTTTTAATAAAATATTAATTTTTTCTATTTTAGTATATTTATTATTTTTAAAAAAGATTCTTTTATCTGTAACTAAACTTTTTAAATTTTTAAAATTATTCATTTTTTGTTGTAAAATATATTCTCTGGTAGTTAATATTAAATAAGTATTATTAGCACTTTCTAAATGTTCAATTATATATAATAATTTATTTTCTTCCTCGGGATTAAATTTTTGAAAAACATTTGTCGAACCCCAAAAATCATCTATAAAGAAAGCCTGAGATATATTTTCATCTAATAAACTCATAATATCTTTACAACTATTAACTTTATAAAATTCTTTAATCTTTTTATTTTTATATAAATAATCAATAAGCATAACGGCATTAGTAGTTTTCCCAGAACCAGGATCTCCTGTTAATAAAATAATTTTAGATTCATTTAATGCTTTTTTAGCTTTATTAAAACTTTGAGTAGCTACAAAATATTTAGAATATTTTAATATATCATTAATAAGCCATTCAGTATCTTTATATATAGCTTTATTAATATTTAAATCCAGCATTTTTTTATATTCAGAATAAGATGGACTAAGATAACTTAAATATTCATTTTTAGCTTCTTCATATTTATTTTCTGTAAAATAATACTCTAAATCATCACCAGTAATAATATCTTTATCATCTATAATATAATCTTTAAATAATTTAAGAATCTTAGTTTTTTGCTCTTTATTTATTTTTGTTGCTAAAACTAATATATATCTAGAAGGGGAGATCTTCTTAACTTTATCTAATTCTTTATTTTTTAAATTACTAAATAAACTATTAAAATTCTTATATCTTTTACATTGAATAACTATTTTAGTATTTTTATTTTGATATAAACCATCTATACCTTTATCTTTATACTTACTAAAACTTTCTATTTCAAAGTTTTCTCTTAAACATACAACATGACAACCCAATCTTTGAAAATCATCATCATGTAAAAGATTAAAATCATATTTAGCCATCTAAACCACCCAAAATAATTATAACACGTATATTATCAAATATAAAGAAAATAAAAATGCACAATGATTGTGCAAAATTGGTTTAAAAAAAGTAAAAATGCACAATATTTTGAAAAAACTGTGCATTTTTTTGTTTACAACAAAATTAACTTATATAATTTCCATTTCAGAAGATTTTCCAAGCAACCAATCAATAGAAATATTAAATATTCTAGCAATATCATAACAGACGTAAGTTTGGATAGTTCTTTCACCACGTTCATATCTATATAAAGTATTTTGACCAATATTTAATTTTTTGCTTAAATCTGTTACATTTAAATTATTAATTTTTCTAATAATTTTTAAATTTTGACCAATTATTTTTAAATCTAAATCTAGATTATTAATATTTTTATCCTTATCTGTTAAACCCAATAGTTTATCAATAGAACAATTATAAAAATTAGATATTTTAATTAAATGTTTAATAGGTATTAATCTTCTGTTTAATTCAAAATCTGAATAAACACTTACTGTAATTCCTAAAAGTTTAGCTATTTCTTTTCTTGAATACCCATAATACTCTCTTTTATCTTTTAATGATAAACCAATATCATTTTTAATAGTATTCATACTATACATCACCAGTTGTATTGTACACGATAAAAATAGTTATTCTTAATTTTTTAGTACAAACGGATAAAAAATAGTACACACGGGTAATTTTTTATGCTATAATATGTAAAAAAGATGGGAGCGTATTATGGAAAAGAATAAAAGAGTAATAATAATAGTAAGTGTGTTAATAGGAGTAATAGGAATATCTTTGGCATATTTTGTGGGTAAAACAATATTTAAGGGAACTGGTGCTATGACAGAAGGAAAGACCGCCACCTTAAATGGATCAACTTTAGAAGTAAAGGGTAATATAAACTTTAATGATGAAAATATATATCCAGGACATGAAACATTATCTAAAATAGAAGTAATAGCAACCGGTAATAATGAATTAATCGCATATAACTTAATATGGAATGGAATAAATAGTTTAAATACAGAATTAAAATATAAAGTATATAAAACAAAAGAAGATAGAGAAGATATAACCCTAGAATGTAATAAGAAAAAGAAAGTAACAAATGGAATCCAATATTTAAATGAAGAATGTGAAACAAATATAAATGAATTAGAATTAATAAAAGAAGGAACAATAGAACATAGTGAAGAAGAAACCACAACAGAACTAACAGATAATGAATATATAACATCAAGTCAAACAGGAGAGAAAGTATACTACTATATCATAATAGAATATCCAAATTTAACAGATAAAGAACAAGAAGAACAAAATGAAGATATAGGGGAAGGATTTAAAGGAAAAGTACATGCCAAGATAAGTGATAGTAAAGCAGACATCAATATATTATCAATATTTATAAAAGATGAAGAAACAGGAGAATACAAGAAAGCAAAAACAATGCCAAAGGAAGGATATGAAATAAATACAGATAGAAGCGAATGTAGCAATGGAGCAAAAGCAAGTACAAATTATGATGATTATAGTGTAAATATAAAGAATTTAACCATAGATGGAACAAGTTGTTATTTATATTATGATAAATTAATTAAAGCATCAGATACAGTATTAGCAAACAGAACAATAGAAGAAGGCAGCAAAGATGGTTTTACAGATATGGATACAGCAGAACATGCAGACGAAAATGGTAAATCTAAGTTATATACTGATTCAGATGATTTAGGAACAACATATTATTTTAGAGGAAAAGTAAAAGATAATTGGGTCAAGTTTGGTAAAGAAGGTAATGATGACATATGGTGGCGAATCATCAGAATAAATGGCAATGGTTCAATAAGAATGATTTATGCTGGTAAAGGAAGTAATGCTCCAACAGATGATGGATATTTAAATAATAATGGCACAGGTAGTCAATTACAAAAAAATTCATATAATGAATATTATAATGATAATAAATATGTAGGATATATGTATGGAACAGATAAAACAGGTAGTGCTGGTAGTGAAGGAACTCCAACTGCTACCTATGCGCAAGCTCATGCTAATAATTTTGATAGTGATATTAAAAAAATATTAGATAATTGGTATAGTACTAATTTAAAGACAAATTATGGAACGTATATTGATCCAAATGCTGGATTTTGTAATGATAGACAAATAAATACAACACCAAAACAATGGTGGCGTAATGATACAGTAATAGGATATGGAAAAAACGCAACAGCATATGCGCCATTCAGTAGATTGTTAGATGTAAGTGGTAATGCTAATGCAAAACATACACCCACATTCAAATGTACTCGAAAAGAAGATACATTCACACTTCCAGATGCCAAGAAACCAGACGGAAGTGATTATGGAAATCATAAATTATTAAATAATAACGGAACAGGAGAAAATAGTCCAATAGGATTAATAACAATAGATGAAGCAGTATTTGCGGGAGGATATTATAGTAGATCAAATAATCTATCCGATAATAAACAATTCTACTTATATACAGGTCAATATTATTGGACCATGTCTCCGTATGGCTTTGACGGCAGCGATGCTTTCGTGTTCTATGTGTTTTCGAGTGGCTACCTCACCTACACAATCGTGTACAGCACGAGCATCGGTGTGCGCCCAGTAATAAATTTAAAAGCAGATGTATTAATAACAGGAAGTGGAACTATAGATTCTCCATATGAAATATCTTAGTGTCATATGAATATAATTAATAAAAAATAAATTACTTGTCTATTATGCTTACCTTTTTATTAATAGACAAGTTTATGGGTTTACCTTTACCCACATAATACAAGAATAGATTGTATATTATATACTTTCTATTCTCAGACTGTTGACAAATAGGTATAATTTTTACTTATTTGTCTTTTAATTTGATTTATAATACTATTAGTTAAAGA
>CANRBQ010000037.1 GCA_947628905.1 uncultured Bacilli bacterium | reverse complement strand
ACTAATAGGAAGATAAGAATTACTAAAGATAGAATTAAAAAATCCTTCTTGTTCATACTATCGCCTCCCTTCTTTATAAAGTTTGGCAATCACCCAACTATTAAATGTTCCTAATACTATGCTTTTATATTAAATTTTGACAATTCAGAAAATACACTTGAATATTGTCCAAAACAATATATTTAAAAGAACTAAAATCAAAAAAATCAGATACCATTATAATATCCGATGAATCTAAATTATTTACCAATTGAAGCACGATTCATAAGGATAAAATACATATTATAAAATATTCATTATTATGATAAATTTAAAATTTTTTCACTATTTAATTTAAGAATTCTTTTTTTCTTTTCTTTAACTTTAAAATCTTTTTCCCATTTAAAAGGTATTTCATCTTTTAAAGCTTCACTTGCCGTAATTGTTCGACGTTTTAACTAAAAGAACCAGCAGGAAATTTAGTAATACTTTTCTTTTCTCTTTCTAACAACCTCTTTCATACTATCATACTTGAATAAAATAAATATAACAATAAAGTTAAAAATATTTTAAAAAAATTAATAATTGTAACTTACTTGTAACTTTAGTATTATATAATTAATCATGAAAGGAGAGAAAATATGGAAATATTAAAAGTTGAAAACTTAACAAAAATATATGGTAAAGATACAACTAAAGTTGTTGCCTTAGATCATGTATCTTTTAGTGTTCAAAAAGGGGAGTTTGTTGCCATTGTTGGTGCATCAGGTTCTGGTAAATCTACTTTACTTCATTTAATTGGAGGCGTAGATCGTCCCACCAGTGGAAAAGTTTACATAGATGGTCAAGATATTTTTAGTTTTAATGATGACAAATTAGCTATCTTTAGAAGAAGACAAGTAGGATTAATTTATCAATTTTATAATTTAATACCTATTTTAAATGTTGAAGAAAATATTACTTTACCGCTTGCTTTAGATAATCGAGAAATAAATAAAGAAACACTAAATGAAATGTTAAAATTATTAGGCCTTGAAAAAAGAAGAAATCACTTACCAAATGAACTATCAGGAGGTCAACAACAAAGAACCAGCATTGGTCGCGCTCTTATTACTAATCCAACTATTATTTTAGCGGATGAACCAACAGGTAATCTAGATTCCAAAGCTAGTGATGAAATCGTGGCTTTACTTAAAAAGACTAATAAAGAATTAAATGAAACAATTATTATTATTACCCATAATATGGAAATTGCCAAATGTGCTGATCGAATAATTAAAATTGAAGATGGTAAGATTGTGAGTGAAACATAATATGAATTTATTAAATAAACTAACTATTAAAAATCTTAAATTAAATAAAAAAAGAACAATAGTAACTATAATAGGTATTATTTTATCTGTCGCGTTAATAACCGCGGTTGCATCTATTTATGCTAGTGGAATAAATTCTTTAATTAAATACGAAACTTATTTAAAAGGAAATTTTCATTATACTTTTTATGATGTCCCATTAAATGAATTACCCACATTTGAAAATAATCGTAAAATAGAAACTGTTAATATTACTGAAAATATTGGTTATGCCAATTTTAATAATATAAGTAATCCTGATAAACCCTATGTATATATTAAAGCTTTTAATAATAATGCTTTAAAAAATTTATCTGTTAAATTAGTAGAAGGAAAATTACCTAAAAATGAATCAGAAATTCTTATTCCTACTCATTTAAAAACTAATGGTCATGTTAATTTAAAAGTAGGGGATACTATAACTTTAGATGTTGGAACAAGAATATCTAATGATGGAGTTATTTTAAATCAAAATAATCCTTATCGAAATTCACCCGTTGATAATATATCAGAAAGTTTAATTAATACTACTTCTAAAACTTATAAAATTGTTGGTATTATTGAACGACCTGCTACTAATATTGAAAGTTATTCTGCTCCCGGTTATACCTTTATTACTTATATGGATAAACCAACCAATAATAATGTTGATATCTATGTAAGATACACTAAAGAAGCTTTAAAAAAACATTATGAAACAACTGCTAGTATTTTAGGAATAGATTCTTCACTTTTAAAAAAATTTTATGAAGGCAAACTAACTGAACAAGAGTTTTCTATCGCCGAAAAAGAAATGGAGAAAGCCAAATATCAATTAGGAAATAATATTTATTTAATTACTTTAGAAGTAGACCCTCTTGGCGATAATTCTATTGGAGGCATGGGAGCTGTTGCCATTATTGTCTGTCTAATAATTGTTTTTACCTCAGTATTCTGTATTAAAAATAGTTTTGATATTTCTATTACTGAAAAGATCAAACAATATGGTATGTTAAGAAGTATTGGAGCAACTAAAAAACAAATTAAAAAGAATGTTTTCTTTGAAGCTACTATTTTAGGCTTAATTGGTATACCATTAGGTATTTTAAGTGGTATCTTAGCTTCTTATATCTTAATAATTGTTTGTAATTATTATTTAAATGGTATGCTTGATTCTAATATTATTTTAATTTTTAGTTTATCTTATATTGCTATAATTATTGCTATTATTTTAGGTATTATCACAGTCTTTCTATCAGCTTTTAGAAGTGCTAATAAAGCTTCTAAAATATCTCCAATTAATTCTATTCGTAATAGTAGTAATATTAAAATTAAAAAAAATAGTTTAAAAAGTCCTAAAATAATTCATCATCTCTTTGGAGTAGGTGGCGATATATCTTATAAAAATTTAAAACGTAACAAAAAGAAATATCGTACTACAGTTATATCTATTATTGTATCTGTTGCTATCTTTATTGCATTATCATCATTTATGGAACTTGCTTTCTTAAGTATTGAAAATGAAGTAAAAGTATCTGATTATAACTTAGATTTAAGTGCTCATTATACTGATGATTTATATAATGCTTTATTAAAAACTAAAAATCTTTCTAATATTAATAGGTATGCCATTGTAAGACATAATACTTTAATAATAGATAATATAAAATATGGTAAAGACTATCAAGAATTTGTTAAACCAAGTGATAGTACTGATTCTATTTCTATTTATAGTATTGGTGAAGAAGCTTATAAAGATTATTTAAAAACCTTAGGTTTAATATATGAAGATATGCAAGATAAAGGTATCTTAAATGATAAAGTAAATTTAAGTACAACAGAAAATAATCATGAAAAAAAATACACTGTTAGAGAATATGCTTATACTAAAAATGATGTTATCGCATCAACTCTTGAAAATGGTAATGCTTTATCTTTAACTATTGGTGCCACCACAGATAAAAGTCCTTTCTCTTTTAATACTATGATGTCTAGTTATATCATTGTAAGTGATGAATTTTTTGATAAATATATAACTTCAACAATCATTCAAGCCTATTATGATAGTACTAATGCAAGCTCTACTCAAGATGAAATTGAAAACACTTTAAAAGGGCAAGAATATAATTTAAATAATAGTGAAGAAAATGTTAAAGCTATGCGTAATTTATTTACTTTAATAGGTATATTCTTATATGGCTTTATTATTGTTATATCTCTAATTGGTATTACTAATATCTTTAATACTATAACTACTAATATGAATTTAAGAAAGCCTGAATTTGCTATGTTAAAATCCGTTGGTATGACTAAAAAAGAATTTAATCGTATGATTAGATTAGAAAGTCTTTTTATGGGACTAAAATCTTTAATCTTTGGTATTCCATTAGGACTTGCTTTATCATATTTAATATATAAATCATTAAGTGCTAATATAACTACTTATCCAGTACCTATCTTAGCAATTATTATTTCTACAATCGCTGTATTCTTACTTATAACTTTATTAATGAAATATTCTATGAGTAAAATAAATAAACAAAACACAATTGAAACTATTCGTAATGAAAATATCTAGCTCTTTTCTTGATTAAATAAATTATGTTATAATACCAAAAGGAGGAATTATGAATATTCTACTTATTGAAGATAATTTACTAATTATTAAAGGTTTAACTTATACTTTTTCTAAAACTAATTATAAACTAATTATTAAAGAAAATATAGAAGATGCTAAAAACTATTTAACTAATAATTCTGTATCTTTAATTATTTTAGATATTACTCTTCCCGATGGAAATGGTTTTAACTTCTATAAAAAAATAATTAAAGAATTAAATATTCCCACTATATTTTTAACTGCCAATGATAATGAAGATCAAATTGTTGAAGCTTTAAATTTAGGTGCAGAAGATTACATAACTAAACCTTTTAGTTCTAAAGAATTACTAGCTCGTATTAATCGTATTCTATTTAGAAATACTCAAAAATCTCTTATTAAAGTAAAAGATATTAGCTTTGATTTAGATAAAATGGTTGTATATAAAAATGGCACAACATTAGAATTAACTTCTTTAGAATTAAAATTATTAAATCTCTTATTTTTAAATTTAAATAAAGTTGTTACTAGAAATATAATTTTAGATAAAATATGGGAATGGACTGGAAACTATGTTGATGATCATACTATAACGGTTTATTTTAATCGTTTAAGAGAAAAATTAGCAACTGATATTATTATAACTATCAAAGGAATGGGGTATAGAATAGATGGCCAATAAAATCCAATTAAAAAAATTATTTTTTAAAATATTGATTTTTTCTATAATAATAATTACCATTTCTTTATTTATAAACATTTATGAATATCATACATATACTAAAAATTTTAATAATAAAATTGGAGAACTTATAACTATTATTAAAGATAAATATCCTAATATCAAAGAAGAAGAATTAATAGTTATTTTAAATAACAAAAACATAGATTCTAAATTATTATCTAAATATGGTATAGATATAGCTAAAGATAATATTATTCTTAAAAATAAAGAAACATATCATACTTATTTACTAATTAATACTATTTTTATAATATTAATAATAATTATTTTACTATTTTTATTTTTAAAGTATAACCATCACAAAGAAAAAGAATTAAAAGCTCTTACTAAATATATAGAAGAAATAAATAAACATAATTATTCTTTAAAGATTAATGAAAATACCGAAGATGAATTATCTATTTTAAAAAATGAAATATATAAAACAACAATTATGTTAAAAGAAAGTGCTGAAAATTCTTTAAAAGATAAAAAAGAATTAAAAAAATCTTTAGAAGATATATCTCATCAATTAAAAACTCCTTTAACTTCTATTTTAATTATGATAGATAATATGATTGATGATGAAAATATGAATAAAAAGACTCAAGAAGAATTTTTACATGATATAAAAAGAGAAGTAATGAATATTAGTTTTTTAGTAGAAACTCTTCTAAAATTATCCAAATTTGATGTAAATGCTATAACATTTAATTCTAAAGAAGTACCTGTATCTAAAATAATAAATGAAAGTACTAAAAATGTTGCTTCTTTATGTGATTTAAAAAATATTAATTTAATTATTAATGGAGATAATTCTCGTTTAATATGTGATTATAATTGGCAAATTGAAGCTTTAACTAATATTATTAAAAATGCCATAGACCATTCTAAAAATAATAGTAATATAGATATTAATTATAAAACTAATAATATTTATACAGAAATAAATATAACCAACTATGGAAATGAAATATCTTCCCAAGATTTAAAACATATATTTGAAAGATTTTATAAAGGAAAAAATGCTCTACCTGAAAGTGTTGGAATAGGACTAGCATTATCCAAAACAATTATTACCAAAGATAATGGCTCTATAAATGTAGAAAGCAGTAATAATAAAACAACTTTTACAATTAAATATTTTAAATTATAAAAATGCATGCTATAATTTAAATGAATAAAGGGATGATTTTATGTCTAAAAAATTATTAAAACGAATATTTTTAAATTTAACTATTATATTATCCTTTTTTCTTTCTATTTTAACTGTAAAAGCTAATGAAATAAATAATATAGACATGAATATTTATTTAGATAAAAATGGCAATGCTAATATTGTTGAAACTTGGGAAGCCCACTTAACTGAAGGTACTGAAGGCTATCGTAGTTTTAGTAAATTAGGAAACTCTACCATTACTAATTTCCAAGTAACTGATGAAAATAATCAAAAATATACTTCTATACCTTCATGGAATGTAGATGCTAATTTTGATAATAAAGCCTATAAAAGTGGCATTAATTATGAGAAAGATGGTTTAGAATTATGTTGGGGTATTTCTAAATATGGTTATCGTAAATATAAATTAACTTATAATATAAATAATCTTGTTACTAATTACCAAGATACTCAAGGAATTTATTTTAACTTTTTAAATTTAAATGAACCTGTAGAAAATGCTAAAATTACTATTTATACTGATACATCTTTATCTTCTTCTAATGCCAAAATATGGGCTTTTGGTTATAGGGGAGAAATAACATTCCAAGATGGCAAAATTATCATGAACTCCAATGGTACTTTAAAAACTTCTGAATATATGGTTGGCTTAATAAAATTTTCAGATAAAATATTTAATACTTCCAATACCTCTTTAAAAACTTTTGATGAAATATATAAAGAAGCATTAAAAAGTGCTAAAAAAGAAAAAATTTTTGTATTTTTCATCATATCTATAGTTCTAATTGCTTTTCTTCTCCCAATTATTATTATCATCTTTATTATAAAATCTATCAAAAAAATGGCTTTAATTTCTTGGTCTCAAACTTTAGACTTTGGACCAGTTGGAACAACATTACCAAAATTATCCGAGATTAATTATTGGCGAGATATTCCTTGTAATAAAGATATTTTAGAAGCTTACTGGGTATGCCTTAAATATAATGTTAGTGCTGTAGATTCTTTAAAACCAGGTATTATTGGAGCTATTCTTTTAAAATGGATTAGAAATAAATGTATTACCGTATCTAAAACTAAAGAAGGATTATTAAACTTTAAGGATAATAATTATGCTTTAGATTTTAGTAAAATGTCCCGACCTACTAATAAAATAGAAGCTGAGTTATATGATATTATAACTACTGCCGCCGGTGAAAATAAATTATTAGAGCCTCAAGAATTTGCTAAATGGAGTAAGAAAAATTATCAAAAAATAATTAAATGGTATGAAAATATAAATAAAGTAGTCGAAGAAGAGCTTGAAAATAGGGGATTAATAACTATAAAAAATAAAAAAGTAACTAAAAAAGAAATTTCTGTAAATATAAGAGAAGTAAACCCTAAATTAAAAGAAGAAGCTATTAAAATGCAAGGCTTAAAAAAGTTTTTATTAGACTTTAGCAGTATGCCTGAAAAAGAATATTTTGAAGTTCATATTTGGGAAGATTATTTAATATTTGCTATGATTTTAGGAATAGCCACCAAAGTTGCCGAGCAATTTAGCAAATTATATCCTAAATTTAATGAAATATCTCTTCTAACTACTGATATAGCTACTATTGCTGTTTATAATATGGCTGAGGCTTGTTATCAAAGTTCTTTTGAAGCTTATGAGAGTATGTGTGAATCTAATTATAATTTTGGTGGCAGTGGAGGTAGCAGTTTCTCTGATGGTGGTTCATCATCTGGAGGATCTGATGGAGGAGGCTTTAGATAGCAAAAAAACCTCCTAAGAGGCTTTACTTAAATTAACAAACACAGTCCACATATGTGTCGCTCAAACATCTTATTGCACATAAGCAACTACAATCCATTGTAAAGAAAGAATTAGTCGCAATATATGGATTTAAACTTGTTGTATCTGGATTATCTGCCAAAACTCTAAAAGTACAACAATTACCTTCAATTTTTTCTACTCTAAATATGCTTGAACATTCTGCAGTTGCTGCACCTGCACAAGTTATAGTTGAGTCTTTTGCTGTTGGCATACTCCATGGAGTTCCACAACAACTACAAGTATATAGCATTACCGGTCTTGTATTACAAATTAAACAATTTGGTCCGCCACCTAAAACAGGACGATCACACGCATCTAAACAAGATTCTGGACATGCATTTTGTTGTAATACTAAAATTACACTTAAGATTTCATTTATACAATTACCAGTTGTGTTACTATCACAATTATTCATATTATTCACCCTTTCATGTATTCTCACTATTAATTTATGTTAAATATTAAAAATAGTGTCTTTTATAGTTCTTTTTTTTTGCTATTTTTTATGATATAATTAAATAACAAAAGCGGGTGAAGTGTCGTGAATAATGATCAAGAAAATTTAAACAATAATATAGATTACAACCCCAATCGCCCTCATGCCAATGATGGACATGAAGATACTAAAAAAGTTATAGATACCGTGGCTAAAGGAGCTTCTGAATATCTTGCCCCAGGAGTAGGTGGCAAAATTTATGATGCTGCAACCAAAGCCCCCGTTGTTGGCAATCAATTAAATAATGTTACAAATAAAGCTGCCGAAGTAGTTGATCGAGTTCCCGGTGTAAAAAATGTAAGTCAAAATCTAAATAATCTTGGAATTACTGATGCTGCTAATAAAGCAATTAACATTATGAGTCCCACTGGAGGAAATAGTGCTGCCTCAAAACCTAATTCAAGTGTATCATCACCTGAGGCAAACGAAATAAAACCCTTAAACCATAATAAAGGAAAAATAAGTGCTAATAAAGTATCATCTTCAGGAAGCAATCCTAACTTTCGTAAGAATGCTCTTATTAATAATAGTATCCAAAATTCTAATGATGAAACAGAAGAAGATTCTGAAACTAATGAAAATGAACCAACAGATTTAAATGAAAATCTTGATAATAACGATAACTTTGAATCAGAACAATTAAATAGCAATGATAATTATGAAAATAAAACTACTGAAAAAAATAATAAAACTGATGTTCTAGATTCTGTTGCCAAAATTACTAAACCTCAAAATGCTATAATGTTTATAGGAATAGGCATTGTTATAGTTTTCTTCTTTCTTTTATTTCTTCTTTTTATCGACTATTCTACCAAAGAAGAAGAGAACGAATATGACGCTACTTGTAATATAAATGAAACGAAAGTAACTTTAACAAATTGTTATAATGATGTTAATAATCGTGAAAACTTTGGCAATATGGATATAAAAAGTTATGTTATCGGAGCTACCTATGCTTATACTCAAGGTAATGATTATAATGATGAAACATTAAAAGCTTTAATGATTATTTTAAAAACTAATGCTTTAAGTTATGGTAGTTATAATAGCAAGACCCAAAATGTCTCTCTAAAAAGTTGTTCCATTAATAATAACTATTGTGATCCTAAAACTGGTTGCTATATGGAAGAAGAAGGCTATTATGAAGGCGTAATGACTTATAAAAAAGCATCAGAAAACACAACTGAGGAAGAAAATAGTAATTCTATTCCGGAAGCAAGTAGTAGTTATCAAACTAAATTAGATAATATTTATGAAAGTATCTCTAATTACTTATTTATTTCTGAATCTTACAAAAGTGCTATTTCCACTTTAAATTCTGCTAGTGCTCTAACTTTATCAGAAGACACTTTAACTGAAATGGAATCGCTTGCAAATAGTGGAGAAAATTATGGATCAATCCTAAATTCATTATATAATGTTGAAGGAGATACAGAACAAATAGTTAATACTAAAGAAACATTATTTCTTGGTGATTCTCGTATGAGTTTTATGATTACTTATGGTGTAACTAATAATGAAAATACCATATATGGAGGTTCATGCCGCTATGAATGGATGGTTGGAACTACTAAAGCTGAACCTGGAAGAAGTAATTATCCTGATGGAGGGATAAAAGGCATAAATAGTCTTATGAAAGAAGGAGTTTCTTATAACATTGTTACTTGGATGGGTGGTAATGATATAACTAACTATAATAAATATTTTGAAAAATTTAAAGAACTAGCCAATGGAGAATGGGCCAATCATGATATTTATGTAGTATCTGTAGGACCAGTTTTAGATTCTGTAAGCAAGTTTTTAAAAAATAAAGATATTGTTGTATTTAATGAAAATATGGAAAAATTAATAAATGAAAGTAATATTCCCAATTTACATTATATCGATTTAGAATATACAGAATCAAGTATTAAAGTTTATGATTATGAAGGAATTCATTATGATAGCAAAGAGGATAATCAAGCAATTTATGATATAATAATGAAAAATATTGGTGAAACAATAAATAGCACTAAAGCCTTATACAATTTTAAAAGTTATTGTAATAGTATTTCTTCTAATGCCTCATGTAGTACGGCTACAAATGAATATAACTTAGATACCTTTGTTGATACTTGGGAAGGAGTTGCCGGTGCTGCTTGTACAATTAATGGTTTGCCTGGTCTAAAAGCTACTTATTTCCAGTTAGATGGTACAATCACTGTTGGTCCTGGAATAACTAGTATGGCAATACCAGGATGTAGTGACTTTATTAGAGAAAATAACTATGGAGGATATTTTCATTTAAAATCAGATGGCTCATATACAATGCAAGCCGGAGATTGTATCCCTGATAAAGTTACATCAGAATTGGAAACTTATATATTAGAAAGCAATAAAACTATTATTACAACAGAAGCCGAAAAAATAGATCTAGAACTAACCGAGTATCAAACAGATGCTCTAGCATCATATTCTTATAATTCAGGCACTGGTAATATTAGATCTATTCTTGCTGCCTATAAAAATAATGGTCTAGAAGGATTATGGAATTCCATGAAGAAACCAGCAGGATTATCAGGTTTAAAAAATAGAAGAAAAAGTGAATTTTATCTTTTTGTAACTGGCGACTATAACCACTTTACAAATAATGGTAGTAATGATTATGATAATTATAATTCAGAAAATGCTTTAGCTCATGAATATAAATGTTCTGTTGGTGAAGGTTTAGTTCGTGCTCCTGATGGCTATATTGCAAGAAAAACCCGTCCCTTAAGAACTAATCCATTTTACTATAAACAAGACGAAACCAATTATGGCTTAGGATCATTAGAAGGAGAATGTGCTTGGTATGCAAATCGTAGAGCTCAAGAAATACTTGCGACAATGGGAGATAGTAGAACATGGGCTGACAATCATGGCAATGGTGGAGATTTTTGTAAATCTGCAGATGCAACAAGTGGCAAATTCAAAACTTCAACAGATATAAATGCTGCCCGTCCTGGTGCTGTAATATCATGGTCAGGTGGAGATAATAATTATGGGCATGTTGCAATAGTAGAAGAGGTACATGCTGATGGAACAATGACAGTTAGTCAAGGCGGTATGGGATTTAGGCAAAATCCTTCTATTCCTTATGTAGAATCTCAAGAAGGTCGAAAACGAGCTTGTGAAGCTGGTAATACGGGATGCTTTAATAGTTCAACATATAAAATTGGTTATTATGGTACTAGTGGTTACAAATTTAATTGTTATATATATTTATTAGATTAAAAAGGAGTTCTTATGAAAAAAATAATAATATTAATTATATTTATGATAATATTAACTGGTTGTGAAGCTACTTATAATTTAAATATTGAAAATACCTTTAAAGAAAATGTTGAAATATATGTAGCTACTAATGAAAAAGATAATAAGCTTGATTGGAGTAATATGACTTATAAAGAAATGTTTGATTCTGATGGAAATAATTATACTCGTGCTTATTATAATGATCCAAATTATAATCAATATATTGAGGGAAAACAAGATGGAGTAGAGTATTATACTAATACTATTATTAATAATAATAAAAGATATGGCATAAATTATAGTTATAATTTTACAAGAAATAATTTTATTAATTCCGCGGCTGTTAATACCTGTTATAAAGAAATAACTATCAAAAAAAATGATAATATATTTATATTAGAAACCCAAAAAGAAGCAAGTTGTTTAAACGGACTTAGTAATCTTGATAAATTAACTATAAATATATCTACTAATTATAAAGTATTATCTAGTAATTCTGATAGTAAAAGTGGTAATACTTATACATGGGTAGTAACAAATGAAAATTATAAAAATAAACCTATAAAAATAATATATAATACTGATAATACTAATTTAGAGTATAATCCTGAAGAACCTGAAAATAAACCAGATAGTTCCACTCCTAATAATGAAAATGAATCTTCTAAAAAGAATCGCTATTTAAGTTATATATTTGCTTCTTCCCTAGTAGTAATTTTTATAATTGGACTTATAGGCTTTATAAAGTATAAAAGTGTTTCAAAAAACCGTTAAATCAATCTAAAGTGCACAAATAAGTGCAATTAACCTGAAAAAGTACATTTTCATAAGAAAGTGCACTTTTT
>CANRBQ010000036.1 GCA_947628905.1 uncultured Bacilli bacterium | reverse complement strand
GGTTGTGGTATTGGGGCTTGAATAATACCTCTGATTATTCGTATACCAACATCGGTGCTCGACTTCTTAAATACCAGGTATAGCGGGGGTTTGGGGGCGGCCAGCCCACATAATAAAAATAATTCTCCGCCTGTTAAGGCGGTAGCTCTAAATTTTTAAAAATGCGATTTAAAAATTTTCGCTAATTATATTTAAAAAAAATTAATTATATTATATAATATATTTAGTATTTTTAATTTTTTAAAAGAAAATTAAATTTATTTTATATTTTATATATAAATGGGACTTGATGTGTTTAGCACCGTACTTTCTCTTTATTCCGAGTTGTCGTTGTCGGCGGTAATTGGAGTAATGAGTCTCAAGCTGGGTTGTGGTATTGGAACTTTAACAATACGTCTTCTAATGCTAACGACAACATCGGTGCTCGACTACTTATAGTTTTACACAGGGACTTGGTGTGTGTGAGTGTTGATCTTGGTATCTTTCTACGGCTCGTGTCGGCGGTAATTGGAATAATACTACTAATGCTGGGTTGTGGTATTGGAACTTGAATAATACCTCTGATAATACGAATACCAACATCGGTGCTCGACTACTTATAGGGATCTGGTGTGTTTAGCACTTTTCTTACTCCTTACGCTCTTGTCGGCGGTAGGTGGGACAACTCCACTAATGCTGGGTTGTGGTATTGGAATTTGAATTATGACTCTAGTAATACGAACTCCAACATCGGTGCTCGACTACTTATATTAATAAAACCTTACACATCATTTTCCTTAGCGCTTGCTAAAAATTAGTCGTTCTGGGCTGCTCTAGTAGGTATCTCTCGAAAAAGCGGCAGACAAATATAAGAATTTATGAGGACCAGGAAATGAAAAGAATAGGAAACATTTACGAAAAGATCACAGAATTAAATAATATTGAAGCTGCTATTTATAAAGCAAGCAAAGGTAAAGGTGGACGAAAGAGTGTTGAAAAGATACTCGACTCGCCCACTTTTTACGCTATGCAAATACAAAAAGCTTTAAAAGAAAAAACATTTAAACCTAGTCCTTATATTGAAATGAAAATAAGAGACGGATCTAACAAAAAGGAACGAACTATTTATAAGCCTATGTTTTACCCAGATCAAGTAGTCCACTGGTCCATAATGCTACAATTAGAGCCTCTTTTAATGAGGGGTATGTATGATCTTAACTGCGCTAGTATAAAAGGTAGAGGTATTATGCGTGGTATGAGATTTGTTAAAAAAATATTAGTTGAAGACAGAAAATATACAAAATACTGTTTAAAACTAGATATTAAAAAATTTTACCCTAGTATCGATAAAGAGGTTTTAAAAAGAAAGTTTCGCAAAATACTTAAAGATAGAGATACTTTAGAGCTGCTTGATTTAATAATTGATAGTGGTGTCGACGGTTTACCTATCGGGAACTATACGAGTCAGTGGTTTGCTAATTTTTACCTACAAGACTTGGATCATTATATAAAAGAACAGTTACATATTAAATATTATATTCGTTATATGGACGATATGGTGCTCTTTTCTAATAATAAAAAGGAATTGAGAAAAGCTAAATATGCTATAGACGACTTTTTAAAAGCCGAAAAATTAGTAATTAAAGAAAATTGGCAACTTTTTAAAACAGAGTCGCGTCCTTTGGACTTTTTAGGTTATCGCTTTTATAGAGGTTATACAACTCTTAGAAGATGTAACTTTTTAAGAATTAAAAGACGAGCTAAAAAGATGTCAAAGAAAAAACAAATAACCTACCATGACGCTGCAGCTATGCTTAGTTATAGTGGTTGGTTAAAACATTGTAATTCACATAATTATCAGAATAAATATATAAAGCCGTACGTTAATTATAAATTGTGTAAGGAGGTTGTTAGAAATGAAAGTAAAAAGAACGGAAAGCACAATAAAACCGAATAGCTTTAGAATTGGAGATCGTAAAGACAACTTAATAGAAGTTGTCTTTTTTGACGACATCAAAGAAGAAACAAGAACACCAGAAGAAGGACCAGAACAAACCATATACTCTTATTATGAATACCCTATGTTAGTTAGTTTTAGAGAAGATTTAGAGTCTTCTATTAAAGAAGATCCAGATACTTGGTTTAAAGCTGCTAAAGAACAATTTATAAGTGAAAAAGCAGCCGAGATTAGAGCTATTAGAGATAAATTATTACAAGAAAGTGATAAACAGGTCCTATTAGATAGACTAGGTATCGAAATACCAGAGACAATTAATGCTACTACTATGTTACAAGTTATTAAAGACTTATTTACATCTTTAGGAAATACTTTAAATGGCTCTTGGGCTAAATATAGGCAAGAATTAAGAGATATTACTAAACAACCTGGTTTCCCTTTAGACGTAGATTTTCCTACTACACCAGAAGAAGGAGATGTAAGTAATGAGTGATATTAGTAACTGGGCCGTATTAATTGGTAATGTTACAGTAATAACGGGGGCTTTAAGTGGAATTTTAGACTTTAAACTAAAAGAATTTAGAGATAATCAAAGGTTACAATATCGCTATGAGATATGTAGTTTTGCTGGAGATTTAAGAAATGGTATTGTTAAAACTCGAGAGGAGTTTCAGGCCATATTTGAAATGTATGACAGATACGAAAGAATAATCGAAAAGCTAAAGCAAAAAAACCATTTTATAGATAATGAAATGGCCTATATAGAACAACAATACAAGTTGTTAAAATGAAAGTGAGGTGTAATAATGATTAAAGCTTGGAACGATGTTAAAAGTTTTGTTACTATCATAATGACTATTGCATTAATAGTATTACTCTTTTTTCCTATTGATCCACCAAAAGAACTTTTAGCTTTATTTTGTACGAGTTATGGCGCCGTCATAACTTATTTTTTTACAAAAAAATCAGATACAAACACTAAAGATACAACTAGCGAAATAACTAAATAATAATGAAGGAGGAATTTTTAATATGAATACAGAAAATAAAAACACAAACATCGAAGAAGAATATATCGAAGTCGTTGGCGATACAGAAGAAGTTTACAACGAAAAAGAGGAGGAAGTAGAATAATGAAAGTAATGACTGCTGCTGCTTTTGCAGAAACCGCACGTAAAATAGCCACTAATTATAAAACTTTATATATTATGGGTTGTTTTGGCGCTCCTATGAATAACACTAATAAAACAAGATACTGTAATAATAACTCATATAATAAGCAAGCTGCAAGAACTAACAAAATTAAAAGTGCTAGTGCTGATACTTTTGGTTTTGACTGTGTATGCTTAATTAAAGGTATTTTATGGGGCTGGAAAGGCGATACTAATAAAACCTATGGAGGAGCTTCTTACGCTTCTAATAGTGTACCAGATGTAGGCGCTGACGGTATTATGAAGTATTGTACTGATGTTTCTACTAATTTCTCTAATATTGAATTAGGCGAAATAGTACACATGTCAGGCCACGTAGGAATATATGTAGGAAACGGCGAAGTTGTTGAGTGTACGCCTATTTGGAAAGACGGAGTACAAATAACTAATTTAGCTAATTTAGGTAAAAGAACTGGCTATAATAATCGTACCTGGTCTAATCATGGTAAATTAAACTTTATTGATTATACTAACAATACACCTACGCCAACACCAACGCCTAGTCCAAGTAAAACTATTGACGAATTAGCTAACGAGGTTATAGCTGGTAAATGGGGAAATAACCCAGATCGTAAAAATCGTTTAACTGCTGCTGGCTATGATTATTCTAAAGTACAAGCTAGAGTTAATGAGATGTTAAGCGGAAATAAAACTGCTTCTACGCCACAACCTAGCGTTGATATATTAGACTTAGTTAGAAAGACCATAAGAGGAGACTTCGGCAACGGAGAAGCACGTAAAAAGGCTTTAGGCTCTAATTATGAAGAAGTCCAAAAACAAGTTAATCTTAATTATAAAAATAATACTACTAATTGGAACAATGTAAAGTTGTATTAATGTTATAAAAGGTAGCGACATAATCGTCGTTACCTCTTTTTTATTTGTTTTTACCTATTGTTTTACTTAATGATAATGTTATTGTAGCAATTCTTCGTTTGCTATATCATTAAGTAAAGCTTTCCCATAATCATCAGGCATATTAAACTTTTGAGAGAAATAACGTAAAGCCGCCGCAAGTTCACTATTTGCTCCTCCAAATTGAGACATTAAATATTTAGCCATTTTTAAATCTTTTTTTCTAATATCTATTGGAAAATTAGTTTGTTTAACATACTTAAACATACATGCTACCTCCCATTCCATCCCAAGGCCATGGAGAGTCAATCCAATTATATTTAGAACCAACTGTTTTATCTAATGTAAGTGGGCAATAATTTTTAGTATATTCTTTTACTAATGCTTTTTTCTCTGCTATATATTTTTTAAATAAATCAAAAGCTTCTTTATTATCAGGATGTAAATCTAAATATAAATTCAAATCTGTAATAGCAAAAGTTAAAGCCATAATTTTATATAACATTTTTTCTTTCTCATTTTTAGGATTTAATTTATAATATGTTAAATTTTTATATGGTTTATATTCATTACGAAACATATTACCTCTTAAAAATCCTTCCATTGGTTCTAATATATTAGTATCACGATTAAACTTTAAATCTGGTATAAATAGGGACATATTAACATCAAAATTATTATCTTCAAATAACACTTCTAATTACCTCCTGATTTATAATATGTCATCATAATTTATTGGTATAGACTATTACCCAAAAAAAAGAAAACTAGCTTTTTTTAACTGTTTTCCCTTTACCTTTTTTATTCTTATTTTTATTTCTATTCTTTTTAGTACCACTTTTATTATTAACTTTTTTATTTTTATTAGAACTATTTTTCTTACTCTTATTCTTATTTCTATTTTTATCACTTTTTACATTTTGTTTATTATTCTTAACTGTTTTATTATTCTTTTTAGTAGTATTTAAACTATCTGTTTTTTTAGCTTTATTATTAGAAGTATTAATTTCATTAGAAACTTTATTTATCTCTTTATTATTAGTTTTAACTTCTTCCATAAATAACTTCTGAATTAAAGGCTTATCTTTAAATCTAACTCTCTTTTTATTATCAGTATTCTTTTTAATTTTTTCTTTTTTAACTTTTTTCTCTTCAAAACTTTCTTCATCTAATTTAGCAATTACAATTGGTTCTACTTTATTTTTATTATTACTTCTATTTAAAAGTATTTTATGGATCTTCAAAATTAACATTGTAAATAATAAGCAACCTAAAGTCACAAAATAAGCACTTATTAAAGCAATGAAAAATATATCAATAGTATCAAATTTATCCATAAAATCACTTCCTTTATAATTAATAATTTAAAATTTATTCACTTGTAATACTAGGATTATATGAAACAACTTCTAATTTATTATTATTTTTAATTAAATATAATGTTCCTTCTTTATCATAACCCAAATCTTTTATATAAGTAAACCTCATAGTTACTTTATAAGCATCTTCTTGTTTTTCATTTAAATTAAACTTTTCTTCTTCTATTCCTAATATTTCTACATCCGCAATCTCTGGCAACTCTTGCTTTCTATCACTATAAGTATTATCTATAATATCATTATAAATTGTATCCATTGCTTTTTGTTGAAATTCATCTTTCTTATCTTCATAAACATATTCTAAACTTCCAACATCATATTTATTAATTTTATTATTTAAAGTATAAAAATCAATTATAAATAATTTAGCCAAAGTACTAGCATATTCCTCATAATTTATATCTTCATTTTCTAATATATCTTTTAAATTTTGAAATTCATCTCTCATATATCTTGAATCTCTATTATCTAAAGTATAACCATAATCTTTAATATCTACTTCTACACTTGTAACATTCTTAATTTTATTATCATCTTTTTTATCTTCTATAAATAATTTAGATAAACCTACAAATATTAATAACAATATTAATATTACAATTATAACAAGTCCTATTTTATATTTTTTTCTCATCTATTCACTAGCCCCATTTTCCTTTATATTCCTTACTTTTTCTCCCTCTAACTTAATTAAATCATGAACAATCATTGCATTAGAAGTATCTAATATATCCTCTGTTTTCTTAATTAAATTACTAATATAATCACTAGTTAATTCTGCTCCTTCTTTTATAATTTTAGATTGTCCCTTAGAATTATTATAATATATTAAATTAGTAACAAAGTTACCATTTGGAAATACTACAAAATTATCATTTTTAATATTAAAAATATCATGTCCAAAAGCAAAATCATTTTGTACTCCAAGCATATTTCCTAAAGTTGGCATAACATCATACATACCCATAACATAATTTACTTTTCCATGTAACTTATTTCTTAATTTTGCATTCTTAGTCCATATAATAAGAGGTGTTTTCTTATTAAGTTCATGTGCATAATTATCATAATCTATATAAGTAGGATCATCTTCACTCTTTAATTCTCCTGTCTTATAATCATAATTATACAAATAATTCTTTTCTTTTCTAGATAATTTTGCATCATGATCTCCATATAACACAAATACTGTATTATTAAAATAATCAGATTCTTTTACATATTGAAAAAACTCTCCTAATGCTGCATCTGCATAATGAGCACTAGTAATATAATTTCCCGCGGCTCTCTTATAAGCTTCTTTACTAGTTCTTAAATAATCAGTAGTAACTTCTGTACACACATTATCTTCATCACAATCTTGATAAGTTGTTGATAAATCATATTCTCCATATTTAGTTAAAGCTGAAAATGGTGAATGATTAGAAAGTGTTATAATAGTTCCCATATAATTTTTATGTTCTTGTTCTATTCCCTCTAAAATAGGCATAGCTTCTTTAAAAAATAATTTATCACTTATTCCAAGAGTTATATAATCCATATTATTAGGATCATCTTTATCTTTATTATAATCAAAATAACTTTCAAAATACATATCATCATAGCCTAATCTTGGATGCATCTTTTTTCTATTCCACATAGACTCATAATTACCATGCATACTAAAAGTATAATAACCTTTTTCTTTTAATAGTTTAGGAAGAGTAATATAATCTCGATCATAATATGTTGTAAAAACTGCCCCACTTTGCGCAGGCATCATACTTGTTAATAAAGTAAACTCTGTATCACTTGAAGTTCCAATACTTATTTGAGGAAAGAAATTAGCAAAAAACATTCCTTCCTGAGCTAATTTATTAACATTAGGCACTGCTTCTACCCCATTAAATTCTAAATCCATAAGATATGTTTCCATACCTTCCATATGTACAAATATCACATTATAACCTTTTAATACATCAGTATATCTATTTTTACCTTTATATTTATCTATATCTTCACTAGTAAAATACTGTGTAAATTTTTGAACTGACTTCTCATATCCAAATAAACTATTAAATTTAGGAGTTAATGTTTGAATAACATCATTACATTGATACAAAACAAGCCCAAATCTTTCTACTACCATACTTCTATTCCATTGTTTAGCTAATCTTGAATAATCCGCACCTTCCGCTGTTACAAAAGTATAAGCAAGAAATATACACCCAATAAGTAAAGTAGCACCCCACATTTTTTTACCTTTTTCAACTACACTCATAAAATTATAATAAGTAGTACGAAGTAATTTTTTATGAATAAAATAAAATAAGAAAGGAAATAAAATATAAATCAAATCAGTAATTTTAAGTTTCTCATAAATTGAACCCATAACAGTTTCTGTTTGTCCCGCTGTTGAAAGTTCTCCCAAAGAAGCAAAAGAATAATAAAATGTATAATATATTGAATTTATCATCTCCATTATTGTAAATACAATAATTAATATCATAAAGTATCTGTATTGTTTTTTAGGCTTAATTAAATAACCAAAAGAACCTATAATAATTACTAAAGCTAAATCAGAAATAAAAGTTTCAAAACTACTTGCATTTCCTATTGTAAAATATCTTATTAATAATAAACCTATCATTGATATTATTACATAAGAAATAAATAATCTATTAGTAGCCACATATTCAACAATACTTTTCCTAATTTTTCGGAGATTTAATTTAATTTTTTCTTTCATAATCAACCTTCTTACAAAACAATTATATACTATAAATAAGAATTTTGCAATTTTTACTTGATTTTTTTTTCATATTTTGATAATATCAATATGTAACAAATGCAGGTATAGTACAGTGGTTAGTATGCGACCTTGCCAAGGTTGAGACGGCAGTTCGAATCTGCTTACTTGCTCCAATGAGGTTTAAACTCGCACACTAGCGAGTTTTTTATATTTATATAACAAGTTCATAGTATTTGATATTATGGGCTTTTTTGTTGTGCAATAAAGATAAAAGAAATGATTAAAGAAAGTAAAATCTAGCAAATTTTAGAAAAGTGCATATAATCTTTTCTTATAAAATAAGACTTTTAACAAAAAAATGCATATACTTTGCATATAAATATACTCATTTTCGCAAGTGCGAAAATATTTTTGTGCAAAAAAAACAGAGAAAAATTCTTATGAAGTAAGAGTTTTAATCTCCGTTTGGTGCCATCCCATATCCTGTTTTTTATTTTGACATTGCATTTTTATTAAAAATTCAATATTCTTATATTTTATAAATAAACATATTGTGCAATAGTAATACTAAAACTATTAAGTAATTTAATTTGACATGATCAATTATTATTGTATTAAATATTTTTAATAATTTAACAAATTATTTTTTTACTTCGTATTTTTTCTCTTTTAATCAAATATAAATTTAAATATTCTTCCCATTCTGGAGCATTTTCTTCAGCAAATAAATGATATAAAAAATCTACAATTATTTGATGTCTACTTTTTGCCTCTTCCATTCCGGAAGTAGTTAGCATCAAATCTTTCAGCTTTAGTATTTTTTCAAAGATATGACATACACTGCTATCTGCACATTTTCTTGTATATTTCTCAGCACTCATATCTTCAATCGGAAAAATATTTTTATCAAAAAATGGCTTTCCATTTTTCAGACTGTAAGTATAAGCTCTTAAAATACCATTTGTTCCTAATGCATCACACATATCGGCATCAGAAACTATTTTTCCTTCTAGAGTTGTAGGGCAACATCCTTTTAATCTCTTACTATAACCAATATTATTAAGAGCAATACATACTTGCTCTTGAATTTTACTATTTACATTACAATCATCCATAATTCTTTTTGCATTTGTAAGATTTTCAGCATTATCTATTCCAAACAATTTATAATCATCTACATCATGCAATAAAGCAATTAAAGAAACAATTTCTTTATTTCCGTTTTCTTTTTCGGCAAATTTTAAGGATAATTCTAAAACTCTATTTACATGTTCCATTCCATGTCCAGAATCATCTTTATTTAATAATTCACTTACTTTTGCTCTAACTTTTTCTATCATTATTTGACCTCCTCATCTATAATTATTATAGCATATTTTCCTAACAAAATCAAAAATATCACCCCATTAATAAACTACTTTATAATTAATTATCAAATATAAATAAATTTGTTATAAAAGTGTGCATAACCCTTTTATTAATCGCTCCAAATTTGATTGATACTCGGAAACACTCTTCCGATTGTAATAAATGCTAACAGAAATGTTAGTTTTTTGTTTGTAATAAAGATAATACTTTTCTATAATTCTACTTATGATAACTCCCGTATATCGTAAAAAGCATCCTAAAAAAGAATCCACCCCAATAAAGTGGAAATTGTGCTTACTTAGGTTATAGGAATATCTGGAGCTTTAGTAATGGGCTTTGGTATTAATAAAGTCATGATTGGCAATTACTTCTAAAACTGATTTATTAATTGGTATCGTATCCAGTATTATTCGTTTTAAAAAGAACTTTTAATAACAAAATTTAGTCTATCATTTATTTTAGAATTCTCATTCTAAACAAAGGCTCTTCATATGTTTTTTGATATGCCCAAATATGAGTTCCTTCTATTTGCCTTAAACGATACGCAATACCTTTATTAATTTCTTGACAGTACTCATCTGTAAGAATTTTTGCTTTCTTCCTCTTTAGTCTCAGTTTTCTTTAGTTCTGGAAATTTAGAAACCATCTTTTTCACCTACATTCAATATAAAATAAATTATTTTTGAAATCAAGCCACTTTATAAAATTTTAGGTGTAATTAACTTAAATTAAATTTTTAATGTTTTTATGTATTATCTTTCTCACTATAGTTAATTGCTAATTCAATAATTTTATCGATAAATGTCATATTTTTTCCTATTTGTCTCACAAAGTCATCACCTAAAGCGAATTTAATGTCATTAACAGCGAATTGTACATATTTTTCTTCAATTTCAAATAATTCTAAATAATTCAATATAATATCATCAATGAAATAAAAATTGTTATTTTTTAATAGAATATAAACTTTATTAAAATTATCTTCATCCAATAAATTTATATAGTCTTCTTCATAATTACTATATACTAAATCTAAATATGTAGAATTTAAATATTTCTCTAAAAACATACTAGACACCTTTATCCTTTTGATTTTTTATATAATATTCAGTTATTACCTCTCCAAGCGATACGCCATATTTTTCTTTCATGTCAGAACTACTCATAGAAAATATATCAATTAATAAACCATTTTTATCAACAATAAGCATACCATGTGATTTAAGAAATTCTATTTTTGATTGTAGTTCTTGAATTGAAATATGGTTAAGAAGTGTTTTGTTTTTAGTTCTATCTATTCCTTGTTGTATACAAACATCTAATATTTCAGAGTTATTTTTCTTTATATTCCATATCATTCCTATATCTGTTAACAAATTTATTTGACTTTCTGATAATTGTTTTCCAGTTCCTTTACCATGAAATGTCTGGCGTTGAAAAAATAACCACGTACCTAATGCAACGCCATTTTCATCGTAGGTATAACCATTATTTGTTCTAAAACCATAAGGTATTAATAAGTTGCCATGATGTTCATAATAAGCTTTTGCTAATTCATAATTTCTATTCCATTGTTCTTCTAAAGGCTTTAATACAAAACCAATTAATCTCAACGACTGTTGTCTTTCTTGAGAAAGACTAGTAAAGTTTTTTCTCTGCCAACTAATCCAATTACCAAGATTTACAATTCCATTCTCATCATAAGTATACCCATCATTTGTCTTAAATCTTTGAGGTATATTCAAATTCCCATAGTGTTCATAATATGCTTTTGCTAATTCATAATTTCTATTCCATTGTTCTTCTAAAGTATTTAATACAAAACCTATAATTAGCAATGACTGTTGTCTTTCCTTAGATAAACTAGAATAATTTCGTCTTTGAACACCAATCCAATTCCCTAAATTAACACCATTCTCATCATAAGTATACCCATCATTTGTCTTAAATCTTTGAGGTATGTTCAAATTCCCATGATGTTCATAATATGCTTTTGCTAATTCATAATTTCTATTCCAATGTTCTTCTAAAGGCTTTAATACAAAACCAATTAATCTCAATGACTGTTGTCTTTCCTTAGGTAAACTAGAATAATTTCGTCTTTGTATCAAAACCCAACTTCCAAGATTTACAATTCCATTCTCATCATAAGTATACCCATCATTTGTCTTAAATCTTTGAAGTATATTCAAATTCCCATGATGTTCATAATATACTTTTGCTAGTTCATAATAATCTTCCCATGTCTTTGTTAATCTATCACTAACATATCTTAACATTTCAAATAAATCTTGATTTTCTATTTCAATATCGAAAGATGCATCTCTTATTTTTATATCTCTATGATTACCTAATCCATTATTTTGTATATCTTTAATCCTATCTCTTAAATTATTTTCAAGTTCTTTAATAAAATCATAGTTATTAGTTAAATCTATAACTACTGGAGCAATTAATTTTTCAATTAATCCTTCTTTAGATATATTTTCTTTAATAGGTATATCCCTTGATTTACACATTTCAATTAATTCTTCTATTGAATGTTTTTCTAATTCATCAAACATATCTTTAGTATTTCCACGAACTGCTAATGCTCTACCTAATTGTTCAAAATAGACAATGTCTGATGTTGTTCCACGCCCCATAATTACACCATCAATATTAGGAGCATGAATTCCTTCGTTATATTGATTTATGGCAAACATTACTCGAAGTTTATTATCAGCCTTTTTATCATCCAGTGTAACATCATCATAAAAGGCATCACGATTTTTCTTTCCATCATCACCCATATCACTTGTTGATGTGTAGAAAATTATATCTTCTTCTGGAACAAATTGTTTAAACCATTCTAGTGCTTGTTTTTTTATTGTTTCAATATCATTAGTTCCTTCTTCTG
>CANRBQ010000035.1 GCA_947628905.1 uncultured Bacilli bacterium | reverse complement strand
AATCTCACGAATGCCCTTATAATAAGGGAAAAATTTGATTGTAGTTATGAGTACAACAAAAGGGCATACCCTGTTACGGGTATTAAGCCTACTACGACCGCTAGATTTAAAGAAGCTTGAATAAGAATAGCAAAGGCAAGACCAAAAGCAAGATATTTAT
This sequence comes from uncultured Bacilli bacterium, assembly GCA_947628905.1. Lineage (GTDB taxonomy): Bacteria > Bacillota_I > Bacilli_A > RF39 > UBA660 > Caccenecus. The sequence goes on along the minus strand of CANRBQ010000035.1, from coordinate 12,368 downwards.
AGAATAGATCATTGGTTTTTAAAGCTATTTTAAGCATGCGATAAAAGATAAAGAAAAAGAAAGAACAAACGATTAAGACTCCTAAAAAGCCAAATTCTTCACTAATAATAGAAAAGATGAAATCAGTTTGAGGTTCAGGTAAATAGAAATGTTTTTGGCGAGAGTTCATGAAACCTTGACCGAGTAAACCACCTGGTCCTATGGCATATAAGCTTTGAATAATTTGATAACCACTTCCTAGGGGATCACTCCAGGGATTTAAGAAAGAGATAATTCTTGCCATTCGATAAGGAGCCATGATAATAAGAGCAATAATACCTAATATGCCTAAAACTCCTAATTTAAGAAAGAAAGAAATTTTTAAACCAGATATGAATATTAAACATACTAAAGATAAAGTTATTACCATTGCCGTTCCAAAGTCAGGTTCTAACATGATAAGTAAGAAAAAAATAGCAATAACTAAAAATATTGGTAAAGCACCTTTTTTAACATCTTTCATGTCTTTTTTATTATGAGCTAAATATTTAGCAGTATAAATTATTAGACCAATTTTGGCAAATTCACTAGGTTGGATACCTAAACTACCAATTCCAAACCAACTACGAGAACCATTTCGAACACTACCGATGCCGGGGATTAAAACTAAAATTAATAATATAAAACAAATACCTAATATAAGATTAGCTTTCTTTTTTAAAATATCTAAATTAAATTTAGATGTAATAATCATAATAAAAAGACCTATTAGAAAGAATAAGCCTTGATGTTTTACATAATAAAAAGAATCATGAAATTTATATTCACTCCAAATAGAACTAGCAGAATAAATCATGATAAGACCAAATAAACTAACAATTATAACGGTTATAAATAAGATATAATCTAGAGGTTTTTTTGACATAATAGTCACCTAAAATAATTGTATGGGAAATAAAATAAGTTTATGCCTTATAAATTAAAAAAGACTATAACCAAACACCATAAGTTATAGCCGCCATGGCAAGAATTAGACCTGCCACCCAAAAATATCTTACTATATCTTGTTCATTCATACCTAATAGTTCAAAATGATGATGTAAAGGTGCTCTTTTAAATACTTTTCTATGAAATTTACGAATAGCTATAATTTGAATTAAACTACTTAATGTTTCAATAACAAAGACACCACCAATTAAAGCTAAAGATAGTTCATGACGAGTTAATATAGCTATAGTAGCAAGAGCGCCACCTAAACAAAGAGAACCTAAATCACCCATAAAAACTTTAGCAGGATAAGAATTAAATACTAAAAAGCCTAATAAAGAACCCGCAAGAATAAAACAAAATATAGCTATTTCTTGATAACCAGCAAGCCAACCAGTATTCCAAGAGATAATACCAAAAGCAAAGAAAGCAATAGCACTAAGTCCTGCAGCAAGACCATCTAAGCCATCGGTTATATTAACAGCATTACTAGTACCAACTAATAAAAAGAGAATTAATAAACCAAAAGTCCATCCTAGTTTAATATTAATGCCTAGACTAGTAATAACTAAATCTGATTTACCTCCATTACTCATAAAAATATAAAAGAAAACTAAAGCAATAAGCATTTGACCTAATAGTTTACCTATAATAGTTAAACCATGATTATTATGATGATGAAGTTTTAAATAATCATCAATAAAACCTAAAAGAGCATAACTTAAAAAAACAAAAATTAAGATAATAAGACTATGGGTTATTTCGATACTTTTATTAAAATACAATAAAATTAAAGCTAATATAGTAGGTATGATAAATATTAAGCCACCCATAGTTGGAGTCCCCTCTTTTTTTAAATGTCTTTCTCCAACATAGCGACTAACATATTGACCTATATGAAAACGACGCAATATAGGAATTAATATGACACCTGTTACAATTGCTAATACGAAACCTAGTAAAATAGCCATAGCTGCTTTTGCAAGTATTAACATAACCCACCTCTTCCTTTATTTAATTATACTACACTTTCAGGAAAAATACTTAAGTTAAAGTATTATTTGACATTAGTTTCACAATTAACCTAGTAATAATTTAATAGTTTCTCCTTCAGGAGCATAATAATCACTTTCTGGAGATTGATAAATTATAGTATTACCTGTACCAGAATATTCAATATTAAAACCTTTTAAAGTTTTTTTAGCTTCTTTAAGATCAAGACCAATTACATTAGGAATCTTTAAATATTTTTTATCTAACCAGGTATATTCCCTAGCCATTCCTTCTTTACTTGGAGGAATATCTAATACTTCTATAGCACTAGTTAAAACACTTTTTGCAATGGGTGCTGATACAACACCACCAAACTGTGTTACTCCTTTAGGATTATCAATAGCAACATAAACTACTATTTCAGGATCATCTGCAGGTAAAAAACCAATAAAAGATAATATATAATTACCATCTAAATATTTACCATCTTTAACTTTTTGGGCAGTTCCAGTTTTTCCTCCAACACGATAATTTTCAATATAAGCATTTTTACCACTGCCATTAGCAACAACACTTTCTAAAGCATATCTTACAAGAGAACTAGTTTCTTTACTAATAGGATGTCCGACAATCTCAGGTTCATTCTTTTTAATTAAACTATTCGTTTCACTTTCTAAAAAACTACTTACAATATAAGGAGTATAAAGATTTCCCCCATTTATAGCCGCGGATACTGCTCTAATTTGTTGCAGTGGAGTTACACTTATTCCTTGACCAAAAGAAGTAGTAGCAAGTTCAACAGGACCCATTTTCGAAACATCAAATAAAATGCCAGTAGATTCGCCATTTAAATCAACTCCTGTTTTACTTCCAAACCCATATTTAGCAATATAACTCATTAATTTTTCCGTTCCTAAAGTAGAACCAATGCTTACAAATCCGGGATTGCTTTTAGTTAATACAAGAACATTATAAAGTTAAATTAATAATTGTATCAGGATAGTTAAAATTATAAATAATTTTTAAAGATAAATTTTTACGATTACCATTTATTTTCGTAACTTCTATTTTAGTAATTAATAATTTAATTAAAGAAGCTAAATTTTCTTTTATATCTAATTTAGTATTTAAAAATGTTTTTAAAGCATTTAATTCTTCTTTTAAACTATCAGTTTTATTATTAGTTTTTATATTTAATTCTTTATTTAAATTATCTAATTCTTTATTTAATTTAAGAGTATGTTCTTTTAATTCTTCATCATCTATTATTCCTTTTATATTTAAATTTAAAAGTTTTTCTTTAGTATTTTTATTTAATATTATTTTATTAGTTATTTCTTTTTTATATTCTTTAGAATTACTTTCTATAATATTTTTATATTCATTAAATATAGTATTTATTTTTTTAGGATTAAGAAGATTAGTAAAAATAGGAATAAAGATATTATCTAAAGATTTTTCTTTAATATTGGGAGAAGAACAAGCTTTTAGACCTTGATTTTTATAAGTTTTACAAACCCATATAGGATTTAGTGCTCTATTAGAACCAGCATTTCTAATAAAGATATTTCCACATTCATGACAATATAATATATTGGAATATTTAGATTTTTTTAAATGTTCTTCATTATTAAGAATATGACGGGAAGGAAGTTTTTTTCTTTTATTATATAAATAATTGGCTTTATTCCATAGTTCTTCAGATATTATCGGGGGTATTTTAGAATCTTTATAGATAATTTGTTTTTCTTTGGGAATAGCTCTTTTTTTATGAGTTTTATAATCTTCTACTTCAGTTAAATGGGCAGTATAATAACCTTTATATCGGGGATTAGTTAAAAATTTAGCTAAAGTAGTTCCCGAATAAGGTTTACCTTTAGAATTTAAATAACCTTGGATAGCTAGTTCTTTTCCAATCTTTTTTAGACTAGTATTTCCACTTACATAAGTTGTAAATAAATATTTTATTAAAGGAGCTTCTTCAGGATTTATTTTATAACGACCATTTTTTTTATAATAACCAGTTAAATTACTACCAATTAATTTACCATCTTTTATCATACGATTAATACCAAATTTAACTCTTTCCGATAATTTTCGTACTTCATCTTGAGCTAGGCTAGACATAATTGTTAATCTAAACTCAGAATCTTCTCCAATTGTATTTAAATTATCCGATAAAAAATAAACAATAACCCCTTTTTTTAATAAATATTCTGTATATTTAATACTATCAATAGTATTTCTAGAAAAACGGGATATTTCTTTAGTAAGGATTAAATCTATTTTACCTAAAGTAGCATCTTCAATCATTTTTAAAAAAGAATTACGATGTTTTACCGCGGTACCGGAGATACCTTCATCAATATAACCATTTATTAATTGCCAGTTTTTATTTTCTTTAATCATTTCTTCAAAATATTTTTGTTGATTCTCTAAAGAATTTAATTGATCATATTTATCGGTTGAAACACGAGCATAATAACCAACTTTTAAGGGCATATCATAAATAGTTAGCCCTTTTCTCATATCTTCACGAGCTTTTTTAATATTAATAAGTAACAGATCCTTTCATAGTTTTAGTTAAACGGGCTAATAATCTTTCTTCCATTTTAGTAAATGTTTTTAAATCAATTATTTTAGCATCATATAATTCTTTATTTATTATAAGACGATATTCTAACCATTTATATTCTAATGAAAAGTCTTTAGTAGTAGAATTAATTTCTGTATCATTTATCATTTTATCCTCCATATTCATTTAATTTTATGAATATTTTTAAGAAAAAATTTGACTATTTTGGTTTTTTTAGGTATAAATTTGTCAGATATTGACATATTAAGGATAGAGGTATAAAGATCTCTAAGAAGGAGGAAAAGAAATGAAAAAGTTATTTTTTAGTTTGACTTTATTTCTGCTAATAATGGTATCACCAGTTTATGCATTAGGTTTTGAAAATGTATCTGTACTTAATAATAGTGACTCCTATAAGGGAGGAAGTCCTATAATTGAAGGAAATGGAACAAGAAATGTTACTGTTACATTTGATTCCTCAAAATTAAAGATTGTGGAAAAAAATCCGGATATAGGAAGAACAATTGATGCAGCTTGGTTAGGAGTTAAAGTTGTTGCTCCAAAAGATGTAGAAATTAGTACATTAAAGACTGCAACATATGTAAGTAATGGTTCAGAGGAAAAATCTTTCTGGGAAAATCAAGATAGTACAAAATCTGAATCAAAAGAAGATGAACATTATATTAATGTTTACGGGGCTGTTACAGAAGAGCATTTAATTAATGCAACAAAAAATGGAAATATGATTAAATATACTTGGATATTTGATTGGGATAACGATGGTACTGATGATCAAACTGTAACAATTTTAATTAATCCTCAAAATGTTTCTTTAAGTGAAAAAGATACAAATAATGAAGTATGGAATGCTGATAAATTTGATACATATAAACCTAATGTTCAATCTCCAGATACTAGTGATGAATTACCATTATTAATAGGATTTATGACTACTAGTTTAATGGCAGGAATATATGCAGCAAGAAAAATAGCAGAATAGGATAATTTTTATCCTATTTTTTATGTTCTTGTATTAAGTTAAAGATTGCAGGAGTTTTCAACCACTTGAAGCATAGTTTCTGTGCCATGTCCCCCTCTTTTCCAACAATGAATCGTGGCACCATCTACTTGGATTGCTCCCCCATCATGAAAAGTGTCTTCAAAAAGATTAATGGTTTTTTCTTCTAAAGCTGCAGACAAAGTTATTATTTTGAATGTACTTCCAGGTTCATAAGTCATCCAGATTGGTAAATTACGATTAATTACTTCATTACTATATTTTTGATATTCATTATTATTAAAGTTAGGACGAGAGGCCATGGCTAAAATTTCACCAGTTTTGGGATTCATAGCCATGATTAAAGCTTGTTCAGGATTATATTTAGCCATCGCATTATCTAGTTCATTTTCAATCGCGAGTTGTAAATCCATATCAATTGTAAGTTGTAAAGTAACTCCACTGGTGGGTTTTTCATATACTTCAGTAAGTTTAAGTTTATTACCTTTACCATCAGAAAAATATTTAATAGCTCCATCAGCACCAGTTAAATAATCATCATAATATAATTCTAGACCAGATAAACCTTGATTATCAATTCCAACATAACCTAAAACATGAGAAAGCATAGTTTCATAAGGATAATATCTTTTACTTTCTTTTAAAAGATAGACTCCATCATAACCTAAATTGTTAATTTTTTCAGCAATATCATAAGATAACTGACGACCTTCAGGGTGAACACGTTCAATAGATGTAGATTTAGTTACATGGGCTAACATATCTTTATAATCAGTATTTAAGATATCGGCTAGATCTTTAGCAACTTTTTCGGGTTCTTTTATTTGACCAGGAACGACCACTAAAGAGACAGTAGTAAGATTACTAGCTAAAACTCGGCCTTTACGATCAATAATTAACCCACGATCAGCTTTAATTGGTAGTTCCCTACTCCATAAACTTTCAGCAAGGCTATTAAGTTTTTGATAAGAAAAAACTTGAATATAAAAAACTTTTATAATTATTGCGATTAATATTATTATACAAACTAAAAAAACAAATCTTATACGAGTATGAATTTCACTAAAAAACATATTATTCACCTATTTTAAGTTTATGAATATGAAAAAAAGTTAGAAATTATTTTCTAACTAATTCATAAATATTTTCCGTAAGGGGATATATACTTTTACTTATTAATTCAATTTGTTCGATATTATAATAACTATTATATATTAAAGCATAAAAGATTGTTTCATTATTTATAATATTTAATTTACTTAAATTATCGAGGACACGATTAAGAGATATAGTAACACCATTAATATTTAACATTAAATTATTTATTTTATAAGGTTCTAATTCTTGGGGAAGATTTATTTTTTTAGCATCAGTAGTTTTAATGGTATTTATAATATTTTCGGGGATAAATCTTGTAAAGGCTAAAAATATTAAATTAGAACTATTTTTTATTTTAGAAAAAGAAATATTTAAAAGATTACTTAAATAAATTTTATAAATATCATCTAAAGAATTATTTAATATATCTAAATTTATTAGAGGGTACATATTTAATTCAATTATTAAATCTAATTTTAAATTTAAATCATCAGTAGCTAAAAAATTAATATCTTCTGTAGTTTTAGTAATAGAAGTATTATATTTTTCTAATATTTCAATATTTTTAATAATATTAGAAGATAATAAGATATTTAAACAGTTAGGATAATTAATAATATTAATATTTTTAGAACTTAGATAGTTTATATTATCAATGATAGAAAATAAGATATTATTATCATTTTTTAATAGATAATGGTTAGTATTAATAAATGTTTTAGTTAAAGTTCCAGCATTAATCATATTTGTTACTAGTTTTAATTTATTTAAATCAATAAACGGAAGTATTTTTTCAATATTAGTTAAATTTAAAACGTGACATTCTATTAATATTTCATTAATATCAGAATAAGATATGGTTTTTAATAAGTTCTTTTCTTCTTTAGTTAATAAAGAATAATCATAATTATAACTATTAAATAAACTACTTAGATTGGCATCAGTATTATTTTCTAAAGAATTAACTTTAGTAATTAATTCTTCATAATATTTTTTATTATGACTAATAACATAGTCTAAGATTAGATTTTTTAGATTATCACTTGGACACATATTCATTAAACTATCGATGTTTTTTATTTCAGTGGTGGTGTTTAGTTCTTTTATTAAATCATCTATTTTGCTATTAAATTTATTTTTTTCTCTTATTCTTTGAGTTAATTCTCTAATTTTAGTATTAAATTCATTAGATAATTTATCCATATAACTGGTAATAAAAATTGCATTAGAAACTTTCTTTTTTAATAATAAGTTAAAGAAATTTTGACTTTCTTCATCAGGATAAGAACTTTTTAAAATAACTTCTTTGTAGGCTCTTAGATAAGTATAAAAAGTAAAAATAGCCTTTAAATCTTCAGGAAGAGTACCTGCAAATAAAAGAGTTAATTCTTGTTCCATTTCGGGATTTTCTTTTAGGATATTAAATAAATTTATAAGAGCATCTATATTTTTATCTTCGGAGAAACTTTTTTTATAAGCATTATAAAATTGATCCATATATTTAGGATTATCTTTTATTTCATTAAATATTACTTTTAAACGAGGAGTGTTTAAATAACAAATAAAAGCACTTGTTAATTCATAATCGTTTTTAGTTAAATAATCTTTATATTTATTAAATATTTGGATAGCATTTGAAATATCAGGATAATTATTTAAGATAATATTACTAAGCAATAATTCTTCTATAGTTATGTTTGTTAGTTTATTAATATTTTGATAGGGATAATTATTAGTAAATTCTTGATAATAGTCTTTTAAAGCTTGTAAGTTTTCTTGTTCTTTGGTCGTAATAATTTGTTTTCTATTTTCTAGTTTCCAAGTAATTAATTTAGACATGATGATCCTCCTCTAGGTCTTTGGTGTTTTTTAAATAATCAATAATATCATTATAATAATTATTATGAATAGTAATAAATTCTTCTTTAGATATAGAATTAAGATATTTATCTTTCATCTCTAAATATTGTTTATTTTTATTGGCTAACATGCTTTTATAGTAATTGCTAGTATATTCTTTTTTCATAAAGCCATCAATAATAATATAGCTATTGTTACTTAATTTAGCAAAAGTTATTCTAACTTTAAATAATTTAACTTCAAAATAAGATAAATCATTTAGTTTTTTTAAACCAATAAATTTACCATTTTTAATACTTTCTAATAAGATAAGAAAAACATTGTAATATTCTTTGGGTACACTTTTGCGAATATTTTCTAAAAAATAAATATTACCACGAGAAGACATTAAAAAGAAAATATTATTATTAGAGCTAGCAGTTTCTAGTAATTCTTGCTCTTCTTCTAAATCTTTAAGTAAATTTATTTTACGATATAATTCTTTAATTCCTGTTTTTAATTCTATTAAATCTTCTTTACTTTGGGCTTCAATAAACATTTCTTGATAACTTACAATTTCTTCATATAATTTTAGTCTTAATTCCCAGTTAGAAAATTCTAAACATTTAAGATATTCTTTTAGTTTTGCCATAAGTTCTTCATCACTATAAGTACTGGTATCAAGTAAGCTTAATTCATTCGCAGTTTTGATTAATTTAGAATTTATTTTAGGACTTTTATTAGGAGAGTCATATTCCGGGATAATATACTCTTCCGCTAAATCGGGTGTTTGTTTAGTAATATTTTGAGTTTTTATTTTAGCTTCTAACTCTCGCGCGGTTCTATAATTGGCTTTTATTAAAGCTAGTTTTTCATTAATAGAAGCATTAGATTTTGGTGTTTTAAAATAATCTTCATATAACATAAAAAGTCTCCCCCTTTTTGGATGAAGACTATTATATCATAAATTAGGTATTTGTCAAATTAGGTTTCGATATTTTTTCTTTTTACCACAGCACTTTTTATATTTCTTACCACTGCCACAGGGACATAAATCATTAGGCTTGATATTTTGTTTTAATTTATATAATTCATCTATAGTATTACCATTATATATCCAACAAGGAAAATAATTAACTACTGATAAAATTTTAGTATATAATTCATTAATATTTCCAGAAATATTTTTTAAGACTTCTAAATTATTTATATCAAAACCAGTATAAATATAGAGATCATGTAAAATAAATTTAATTATTTGGGGTTCTAAATGACTTTCTAAAAAACCTAAAAAATTAAATATTTCTTCTTTAAATAGATTAAGATTATATTTACCTATACTAATCATTTCTTCTAAAGTATGTATAGGACTAGGAATATCAGTCTTTTTTAAATTTAAAACATCTTGATAATAATAATATTCTAAAGAAACAATATAATCTTTTTTCTTATATTTAATTACCATTAGTAATTTATTTAAACGAATATTATTTTTTAAATAATCTTTACAAGTTTTTTCATCTAATATAATATTATATATTCTTAAATGATTAATAAAATCTTCTAAAGATAATACATTATACATTCGTATTAAACCTATGATTACACTGTCGGAAATATCATGATAAGTATATTCTTCTTCGTTATAAATATTGAGAGCCATTTTTACATAATTAAAAATATCTTCGGGAATATAATAATTATTATTTTCTTTATATATTAAGTAATTTTCTTGAAGATTATTTAATAATATATAATCTAAATAACCATGAGATTCTTTTATTTCTTGTTCATTAATTAATCTTTTAAGAATATTGGCTTCTTCAATAGTACCCATATTAGTTATAACTTCAGGATTCTTTTTAAATACAGCATAGATACATTCATACATTTCTTCTCTAGTTATTTTAGAATAATCTTTAGGATTGGTAATAAATCTAAGATAATAATTATATATAATTTCTTTTTTAGTTTCTTTAAAAATTTCTTTTAAAGTTTTCATTTATATTCCTCGATTAATCTTTTATGAATTCCAGGTTCAACAATATTTATAGCATTTATAGCATTCTCTAGACTAGTTTTAAAATTACCTTTATAAAAAGCATTTTCAGCTTTAATTAAGCCTATTTCAACATCTTTATAGACTGCTCGATATCTATTACCATAGATAATAGCCATCTCGGCCATTTTAGCGGTTTTAATAGCTTCCTTTGTAGTATTAAATACTTTGAAAGTTAGATCACGCGCGGTATCTACGCGGGTATTTAAAGTTTTAATAGAGATTGGTCTTTTATCTAATTCTTTAATCATATCATTTATTGCACTCGCGGCTTCACTTAACTCAACATAAAAATTTTTGGGAGTTACAGGTAATTTATAACTCTTTAAATTATTCTTGGCTTGATTAAGAATTTTTTTAATTTCATCTAGTTGTTCTCGTGCTCTTTTTTCATCTTCTTTAAGACTACTAAAGCTTCTTAATGTTTGATCTAATTTCTCTTCTGTTTTAGCTAATTTAGCATTTAATAATTCCATTTCTTTAGATAATCTAGAATATGCAAAACTCCCTTTTCTTTGCATTTCTACAATACGATTATAATCATCTTTTATTTCGATTATTTCACTTACTATATCATCTAAAACTTTTGTTTCTTCTTCAGATAATTCATAACTATATTTTAAATCATCAATACGACGATTAATATCATTACTTAATTTATCTAATTTAGTAGCTTTAATTAAAATACTTCTTTGATAATCTTCATATACTCTTTTAGATACTCTTTCTTTATCAAAATTATGATATAAAGAATCAAAATAATCTAATATAGTTTTTAGTTCAAAAACACTATCTTCTAAATTTAAAACATTTAAACGAGTAAAAACATCTTCTATTTTTTTATTAGCTTCTGTGATATTATAATCAATATTTAAATATTCAAGATTATAGCCCTCTTTAGTCATTTTATTAGCAATTTTAGTTATTTCTTCTATTTTACTAGGAATTAATTTTTTACCCATAAGAATAATAGATGGAGCTTCTTCAATAACCATTTTTAAATTACCTATAGTATCATCTATGGCTTTAACAATTTTCCCTACTTCGGTATATTCATTGTTTTCCATAGATTTTTCAAAAGCACTAAATAGTTTATCAACATTTTCAAATTGTAATTCTAAAGGAGTTTTTACTTCTGTATATTCTTCTTTATTAGAATTATATTTAGCTAAGAGAGCTCTGTAATCAGATTTTAATTTGGTAATTGTTTCACGATTTTTTTCTTCACTTAAAGTTATTTCTTTTACTTCATCTAATAAAAAATTAGATTTGGTTTTAACATAAGCAATTTCTAATTCTAAAGCTGCGATTTTACTTTTTAATTCTTTATAATTTTTTTCTTCAAAAGCTTCTTCTATTTCAATTAAAGCATCAGTAATTTTAGGTACTTCAACTTCTTTTATTTCTTTTAGACGACTGCACCAATTATCATATTTTTTTTGCATAACGTCATTATTAATAAGAGCTCCAACTTTATTTAATTCAGAAAGAATTGAAGCACCAACGATTAAATTTTTATCTCTTTCAAGAGTAGATATTTCATTTTTATATTTCTTTTGTTCTTTTTTACTAATTAAATTTAAAACAACAATAATAGTTATGATAGTAAACACATAATATAATATTCCAATTAGAATAAAAGTTGTTCTAGACATACCAGTCACTTCCTATGATTATATTTTATCATATATTATATACTTTTGTCGAGATATGATGAGTGAAAATTTTATAAGTGTTAAAATGTGTAATATAAAAAAAGAAGTGCACAATTGTTGTGCAATAAGTTTTGTAATGATATATAATATCTCTCAAGCAATTTA
>CANRBQ010000034.1 GCA_947628905.1 uncultured Bacilli bacterium | reverse complement strand
AAACATTTTCACACTTTTTCAAGTGCAATATAAATATACTATATTTTTATGAAAATGTCAAATAGTATACATTAATAATATATACATTTTATTAAAAAGAATTCCTTATTCTCTCAAGATATCCTAATATTATTAATTTTTACTCCCATTTTTGATTACAGTTTGTGCCACAGTCAAGTTCGAAATGTAATTAATATTTAAACATAAATCTTCTTTGAAGACTTACTTCACCAATAACATACAAATTAATTATATCACAATCACCAATTAACAAAAATACCTAATCTCTTAAAAGAAATTAGGTAGATTGACTTAAGGCTTCGTAAGTTTCCTGAGTACCAATCGATATAAAATATATCATATATTTATATATAAAGTCAATACCTTTTTTATACTACATATAATATGGTTAAAATATTTGCTATTTCTAAAGTTCTATCATCATTAGGATTTCTTTCCCCTTCTTATATTTTGTCATAGTTCTTCTCCTAATTTGTCTGATACATTATCCTGTATCATTAATCTAAATTGTATCACAAAAGCAATTCTTGACCCTTATGACAAATCTTTTAATTTTGATTTTTGTATATTAATCGCATTTATATTACCTCCAATTCTTTGTCGCATATCATATAAAAAAGACTAAAATACACGACTGAATAAGTTATTTTAGTCTTTAATTCATATACAAATATCAATAAATCAAAATTTTCTCGATATTGTTAATTTTTACTCCCAATTTTAATTGCAGCTTGAGCAGCAGCAAGTCTAGCAATAGGAACTCTAAATGGTGAACAAGATACATAATCAAGTCCAACACTTTCACAGAACTCCACAGATGCTGGATCTCCACCATGTTCTCCACAAATTCCTAAATGAATATCTTTTCTTGTTTTTCTACCTTTTTCAGCAGCTATCTTAATTAATGAACCAACACCTTCGGTATCAAGCTTAGCAAAAGGATCACTTTCAAAAATATTATTTTTATAGTAATCATTTAAGAACTTACCTGCATCATCTCTTGAAAAACCATAAGTCATCTGTGTTAAATCATTAGTACCAAATGAGAAGAATTCTGCTTCTTCGGCAAGTTTATCGGCTGTTAAAGCGGCTCTAGGTATTTCAATCATAGTACCAATTTTATATTTTAAATCACTATTATTCTCTTTAATTATAGCATCTGCTGTTTCACAAACAATTTTTTTAACAAAAGCTAATTCTTTAACATCTCCAACTAAAGGAATCATAATCTCTGGAGTTACTTTAATTCCTTCTTTACCAACATTTATCGCTGCTTCAATAACTGCTCTAGTTTGCATTTTAGCTATTTCTGGATAAGTAACTGCAAGACGGCATCCTCTGTGTCCCATCATTGGATTAAATTCTTTTAAACTATCAATTCTATTTTTTAATGCTTCAAAACTCATTCCTAAAGCTTCTGCAAGTGGTTTAATCTCTTCATCAGTATGTGGTAAGAATTCATGTAAAGGTGGATCCAAATAACGAATAGTAACACTATAAGGAGCCATTGCTTTAAATAGTCCTTCAAAATCACTTCTCTGATATGGTAAAATATCTTCTAAAGCTTTTTCTCTTTGTTCAAGTGTTTCGGCTGTAATCATCTTTCTAAAATTAAATATTCTTGATTCCTCAAAGAACATATGCTCTGTACGACATAAACCAATACCTTCAGCCCCAAATTTTCTTGCTTGTTCTGCATCTTTAGGTGTATCAGCATTAGTTCTAACTTTTAGACGACGAACACTATCAGCCCAATTCATAAATGTTTCAAAATCTCCACTGATACTTGGTTCCTCAGTTTTAATTAAACCAGCATAAACTTTACCAGTTGAACCATCTAAACTAATTTCATCACCTTCATGATATACTTTACCACTTTTAGTTGTAATAGTTTTCGCATCTTCATCAATAGTTAATTCACCGCAGCCTGAAACACAACACCTACCCATACCACGAGCAACAACTGCCGCATGACTAGTCATACCACCACGAATAGTAAGTATTCCTTCTGCATGATTCATTCCTTCAATATCTTCTGGACTAGTTTCAAGTCTAACTAAAATTGTTTTTTCACCCTTTTTAGCATGTTCTGTAACTTCTTCAGCCGTAAAATAAATTTTACCTGCTCCAGCTCCCGGACTTGCTGCTAAACCAGTAGCAATAACTTCACCTTTCTTTAAAGCATCAGCATTAAACATTGGATGCAATAAACTATCTAATTGTTTAGGTTCTACTTTAAGTAAAGCTTCTTCCTTAGTTATCATGCCTTCATTAACTAAATCAACTGCTACTTTTAAAGCGGCTGTTGCAGTTCTCTTACCATTACGAGTTTGAAGCATAAATAATTTACCATTTTCAATTGTAAATTCCATATCTTGCATATCTTTATAATGATTCTCTAAAGTTTTCGCAATTCTTGCAAATTCTTTATATACATCAGGCATAACAGTTTCAAGTTTACTAATTGGTTCTGGAGTTCTAATACCTGCAACAACATCTTCTCCTTGCGCATTAATTAAATATTCTCCATATAATTTATTTTCTCCAGTTGCCGGATTTCTTGTAAATGCGACACCTGTTCCAGAATTATCTCCCCGGTTACCATAAACCATTTCTTGAACATTAACTGCTGTACCCCAACTAGATGGAATATCATTCATTCTTCTATAATATATAGCTCTTTCATTATTCCAACTTCTAAATACCGCTGTAACAGCTTCTATTAATTGAATTTTAGGATCTTGTGGAAAATCTTCTCCCGCAATCTCTTTATATATTTTCTTAAATTCTTCTGTTACTTCCATCATATCAGTATCAGTTAAATCTGTATCATATTTAACACCCTTAGCTTCTTTAATTTCATCTAAACGACGTTCAAAACTACTCTTTGGATAACCTTTAACTACATCAGCAAACATTTGAATAAAACGACGATAAGAGTCATAAACAAATCTTCTATTATTTGTTGCTTCTGTAAATCCAACTGCTACTTCATCATTAAGTCCCAAATTTAAAACTGTATCCATCATTCCTGGCATACTAGCTCTTGCTCCACTTCGAACACTAACTAATAAAGGATTTTTCTTATCTCCCAAAGTTTTACCAGTAATTTTTTCTAACTCTTCTAATTTATCATATATTTCTTTCTTAATAGCTTCATCAATAACTTCTTTATCTTCATAATATTTATTACAAGCTTCAGTAGTTACTGTAAAACCTCTTGGAACTGGAAGCCCAATTGAAGTCATTTCTGCTAAATTAGCTCCTTTACCCCCTAATAAATCTCTCATATCTTTATTACCTTCACTAAAAAGGTATACATATTTTTTTCCCATATTGCCTCCTTCATGGTCACAAATTGATTATAACAGAATACTATCATATCAGCAATAAAAGCCTAAAACACTTGACATAAAATATACAAAAAAAGCGAGGAGAACCCCGCATGGAATTTAATCTTGCCCAAGAATATAAGTTAGAGCAACTTAGGCAAGAATTTATTAAACTATTGAACTACATATGGATCTGATGATATTCCTGACCCATCAAATTGAGTACCTGCCTTAAGATTAATGACAGGCCTAACATCATAATCAAAATTCACACTGTTATAAAGAATTCTACCAGAACTATTAACAAGATACACAAAAGCAGTAGTTTCGCTAAACCAAGACGGAGACATAGTCATAAAAGTATTATTTGTGCATAACCAAAACGTTGTATTATCTATAGTTGAACCTCCTGCATACATTACTTCATCCGCAGTTATTAAACCTATCGGATTAGTTAACGATTTATTTCCTTTAATAGATCCTATTTTTGTATATAAATCGTTCACAATATCTGGACACTTAAATGTTGCTTTTCTTGTAAGATTAATTCGTATATACCCTCCATAGTATGTTGGGGTAGTTCCTGTTCCTCCAGTATTATCTGTAGTTGTCGCATTTTTAGTTGTAGTACTAGTTCTATCACCACAAAAACCTGCATCTAAATCAATATTATTGGCATATGACAATAATTGTGAAGTATAAAATGTATTTAATGTCCCTAATACTGATGAATCTCTACCATATCCATTTCTACTTTCTAATGTATATTTAAAACCTACAAACTCAGCTTTATATGAATCCATATTGAACTTACCAGTCCTATATCGAGTTTCTTCTCCAGTTTGCTCCGGACTTGTACCATTATATATAATCCGTATTGATCCATCTCCATTAATTCGAATAATTCTCCAATAATAATCCGCAAATTTCACCCAGTTATTATCTGCTTTTCCTCGAAAATAATATGTATTTCCATCATCATCTTGACCTTTACATATTAGTGATTGAGAAGCTTCAACTCCACTTATTGCAGGATTCTCATATGCCGGGCATCCCGATTCACTCACTGACAATTTTAAATTTGCCAATACATCTTCTGATGTTATTTTCTCAAAATATAAATAACATTTATCTAATTTATTTAAATTTGCTATAGTGTGATTTCCATTTATTGTTTTTAATATCGCATTATTATTTCTTACACTACCATTTTCGCAGTAACTTCTAGCAATATCTATTTCATAGTCATTAGCATTTGGCATTGTTTCTATAGAAACATCTTCTCCATTCTCTTCTTTATACATTGATAATATTTGAAAATCATAAGATTTATAGTTTACTTTACCTTTGACTATTTGAATATTACTTGTAACCTGATATTTTGCTCTACTATTTGTTATATATATTATTCCTATTAATAATACTAATATTGTTATAGCTAATATTACTTTCTTTTTTCTTCCTTTACTTAACTTCTCTATCCTCATACCTTTCTCTTCTTTCTAATTGATTTACTCAATTATATTAGAAATTTCTAACTTATACTAAAATTATAATCTAATGAATGTCAAAAGTCAAGAAAAAGTTTCTTATTCTGAGCACTATATTTAAACAATTTTTATTAAATGAGAAAATATTATTGGAATAGGTGGAATTTATGATTTACAATTTAAAATTAAAAGAATTAAGAACAAATAAAAATTTATCACAAGATAAAATAGCAAGCATTCTCGGATTAGCTAGAGTAACTTACAATCATTATGAGGTTCAAGAAAATATAATTCCTTTAAAGCATTTAATTTATTTAGCCAATTTTTATAATGTTTCAATAGACTATTTACTAGGTTTAACAAACATATATAATTATAAAAACTCAAAAAACAATATAGATACTAAACTATATAAAGAAAGATTAAAAAATTTTAGAAAAGAACAAAAACTAACCCAAGAAAAACTAGCCAATTATTTGCGAACTACTAAATCAGTAGTATGTAAATTTGAAAAAATGGATAATTTAATAGCAACCCCTTTTCTTTATATGATATGCGATAAATATAAAATATCTGCCGACTATCTTTTAGGAAGAACCAACTCTCCCAAATATTTAAACAAATAAAAAATACTGTAGTAATTATCTATACAAGATAGACAATATCAGTATTATCTATTTAAGTATTATACTTAGGGTTAATCTTGTATCCTAAGTCTTCTATATTAAGCCTTAACCAAATATATGAGTATTCTTAGGATATTGGCGCACACCATTCGTGTTGTTCACGGTGTTGTTGTTGAGGTAGCCAGCCGAATTCACAATGAACACGACAGCATTGCCACTGCTGTTCGCATAATACGGAGACTATAAAAGCAACGTATATTTTAGATTAACCCTAGCTAGTTATTTTAGCCATTTCTTTTTTGGCCTTAATTGTTTTATTTTCAATTGAAACTCTTTCTACAACAAATAACATAACTATCACATTAACAGTAAATGATCCTCCATAACTAAGAAGTGGCAATGGAACCCCTGTTAAAGGTATTAATGCTAAAATACCCAATAAATTAATTAATATATGAAATAACAAATATAAAAATACTCCATAAGCCAAAATACTTAATCTTAAATTTTCTGCTTCTCTTGCAATTTTAAGTATTCTATAAAGCATAATCATATAACCAATAATTAATAAAACCCCTGTAATATAACCTAACTCTTCAACAATAATAGGAAAAATAAAATCTGTATGACTCTCTGGTAAATATAAATACTTTTGACTACTATTACCTAATCCTACTCCTAAAAGTCCCCCATTATGAATAGCAATAAATCCATTACAAACTTGATAACCTGTATCTTCTGTATATCTTGAACAAGGATTTCTAAACTCAAATCTTTTTAATTGCCTTGAATTAAGTAATTCTGTTCCACTATAAAGTAAAGCTAGTATCCCAACCCCAACACATACTACTCCTATTTTTAAAACTTTAATAATATTTCTTTTAACTAAAGGAATACTTATAAATACAAAAAATGTTATCCCACATATAATTAAAGCTGTTCCTAAATCTGGTTGTAAAGCAATTAAAATTGCTATAATTAAAGATACTATAACCGGAAATAAAAATACATAAATATTTTTAGTTTTCATTTTATCAAGCTTACTATATGCAACCGCCATAAAAATAATTATTACCGATTTAGCAAACTCACTAGGTTGTAGAGCAAAAGGCCCTATATCATACCAACTTCTTGCATTATTAGTAATTCTTCCATAAACAAATAAACCTATTAAAGCTACTATAATCCCTAAAACCATAAAAGGTGTTAAATATTTATATTTAGAAGTAGGAACTCTAATAATAATTAAAAATCCCACGATAAAAGCAATAACTAAAAATATAGCTTGTCTCACAAAAAAATGATATTGAGGAACATTATATCTTAAAACTGTTGAAACACTTGAAGCTGAAAAAATCATAATTAATCCTACAATACTAAAGATAAACATTAATATTAATAACCATATATCCATTTTTGAAAACAACTTTTTCACTCTGTTCACCTATTTTAATTTTAACATACTTATTCATTAAATAAAAGAAATTTTAAAAATTAAGGTATTTTTAATGTCAAAAAAGCGCCCAAATGAGTAAACTATATTAGATACATAAAGGAGGTATAAATATGTATTACTATGGAAACAATGGTTACTACGGTGGTGGATACGGTGGATACCAACCTTGTTGTAATAATAATGGTGGTGGTTATGCTGGTTATACAAGTGGTTATGGCTTAGGTGCTGCCATTTGGATTGTTTTATTTATTTTACTTGTAATTATCATTGGTGCCGGCTGGAGTTTTGGCAATAACAACAATAACTAGGAAGCAAAAACTTCCTTTTTAATTGAAAAAATAATGATTTTATGCTAAAATAATACTGTTTTAGGGGTGATTTAGCATGAAATTACCAGAGATAACAATTTTAGATGAAAAAGATAAAAAACTACGTGAAATTAGCAAAGAAGTTACATTCCCACTTAGTAAAGAAGACAAAAAACATATTAATGATATGATTGACTATTTAACTATGAGCCAACTTCCTGAATATAGTGAAAAATATAATCTTCGCCCTGGCATGGGTCTTGCTTATGTTCAAACTGGTATTCCCAAAAGAATATTTGTTATTGTCGAAGAATTAGATGAAGGCGAATTTAAAAATTATATTGTTATTAATCCCAAAATCATTAGCCATAGTGAAGAAATGATTTATGTTGGTGAAGGTGAAGGATGCTTAAGCGTTAATAGAGAAGTTGAAGGAATAGTTCCAAGATATGCTAGAATCACCGTAGAAGCTTATGATGAAGATGGTAATATTTATCAAATAAGAGTAAGAGAAGATATAAGTGTTGCTTTTCAACATGAAATAGATCATTTAAATGGTATTTTATTTGTTGATAAAATAGATCCTAAAAACCCTTATAAAAATAGATCTAAATATCGTGAAATATAAAAAGATAGCTAACAAACTATCTTTTTAAATTATATATTTTCTAAATTAACACTTACAAGTTTGCTAACCCCGGATTCTTGCATCGTAATTCCATACAAAACATCAGCATATTCCATTGTCCTTTTTTTATGTGTAATTAAAATAAACTGACTTACATCTTTTTTACTTTGTAAATACTTACCAAAAGTATCTACATTAGCTTCATCTAAAGCTGCTTCAACTTCATCTAATATACAAAAAGGACTTGGCTTAACATTTAATATTGCAAATAACACTGCAATAGCCGTCAAAGTTTTTTCTCCCCCTGAAAGTAAAACTATTGATTTTAATTTCTTTCCTGGTGGTTCTGCTTCTATTTCTATACCAGTATTTAAAATATCATCTGGATTAGTTAATTTTAAATTACCCTTTCCCCCTTTAAATATTTTTCTAAATACTTCATTAAATTCTTTACTAATTAAAAGAAAAGTACTTTTAAATTTCTCTATCATAATTTTATCCATCTCTGAAATTATACTATTTAATTCTAAAGATGAATCTTCTAAATCATTACTCTGTTTAAGTAAAAAATTATATCTTTCACTTACTCTTTCATATTCTTGAATAGCCCCGGTATTAATAACACCTAAACTAACAATTTCTTTTTTAATATTTTCTACTTTACTTCTAGCTAAATCAAGAGGCAATTCTAATTCATAATTATTTTTAGCATATTCATAAGTTAAAGAATAATTCTCTGATAATTCTACTAATAAATTATCTAATTTAACATCATATTTTCCTAATTCTATTTCTTTTTCTTTTAAATTATTCTGCAAATGATTATACTCTAAATTAACTTTTCGATATTTATTTTCTACTTCATTTATTTCTAAAGATAAATCAGACTTTTGCTTTTTAAGTTTTTCTAACTCTTTTAAAGCTAAATCTTTTTCACTTGCTACTTGACTAGCTTCCTCTAAAATACTTACTAACTTTTGATCTAATTTATTAGTACTTATCTCTTCATTTCCTTTAATTTCTAATTCTTTTTTATTTAATGCCTCTTCTATTCCTCTAATTTTATTAGTTCTCGTATTAAGTATTTCATTTAAATTAATTAATTGTTTAGCTAGCTCATTTCCTTTATCTTCTAATCTTTCATAATCTTCATTAAATTTTCTTTCTTCTTTTTTTAAATTTTCTAATTCTATTTTCGTGACTTCTAATTGTTCTTGTAATTCACTTAATTTTAATTTATCATTTAAATGACTACTATTACTTTTAATTGAACCTCCTGTAACAGAACCTCCCGAATAAAGTATTTCTCCATCTAAAGATACTACTCGATACTTATAATCAAGTATTTTACCAATTTCATTTAAAGCATCTATATCTTTAACTATAATTACATTTCCTAATTGGTTTCTTACAATATCATCATATTCTTTATCATAGTTAACTAAATTAGAAGCAATATTAATAAATCCTCCATGATATTTAATTTTATTAATATCACTATCTAAAATACTTCTTCCTTTTATAACATTAAGAGGAAAGAAAGTTGCTCTTCCCAAATTATTTTCTTTTAAATAATTAATACACTCTTTAGTACTAGCTTCATCTTCTACAACTAAAAAATTACTAGCTCCCCCTAAAGCAGTCTCTATGGCAATATTATACATTTGCTCTGTTTCTATAATATTTCCAATAGTATTATGAACTCCTCTAAGACGCATATTATTAAGAACACTTCTTACAGCACTAGGCATCTTAGTATTATTATTTATATTATCTTCTAATATATTTATTTTATTTTCTAATACTAAAATATTTTTTTCTCTAATATTAATATCATTTATTAAATTATTCTTTTTTACTTTAGCCATAATTAAAGAATTATCAAATTCATCTTTCTCTATAGATTTCTCTTTAATATCATTTATTAAATCATTAAGTTTAGCTTTCTCAGTTGTCATTTCTTTTTTTAAAGCTAATTCTTCTTCCTTTAACTTAATTAAAGCTTCTTCTAAATCACTTTCATTAGCCTCATATTTTTTTCTTTCCATTGTAACCAACTTTTCTGCTTCCAAACTTGCTAAATTCTCTGTAAGCTTAATATAATCATTATTTTTAATAGTTATTGCTTCACTTAATTTTAAATCTTCTAATTTTAATTTTTCTAATTTAGAATTATCTTCTGTATTATTAGAAGTCATTCTTTCTAAATCTTCTTGTAATTTTGCTACTTCTACTTTTATTTTTTTATAATTTATATTAATTTCTGATATATCATAAGCAATTAAAGCTATTTCAATATTCTTAAGTTCTTCAGTTAAATCTAAATATCTTTTAGCAATCTTACTTTGTTTTTCTAATGGTTTAACACTCTTTTCTAATTCTTCAATAACCAACTTAATTCTTGCTAAATTTTCTTTAGTTTTATCTAATTTCTTTAAACTAACTTCTTTTCTTTTCTTATATTTTAATACTCCCGCGGCATCTTCAAAAATAGTTCTCCTCGCTTCTGGTTTATTACTAATAATATCCATAACACTACCTTGAGATATAATATTAAATGAATCATTCCCTGCCCCAGTATCTAAAAAAAGATCAGTAACATCTTTAAGTCTAACTTTACTATTATTAATAAAATATTCATTTTCTCCTGTTTTATATATTACTCTTTTTATTTCTATTTCTTTAAACTCACTATTTAAATAATGATCACTATTATCAAATAATAAAGCTACATAAGCCCTTGATAAAGGATCACGTGTTGCCGAACCATTAAATATAATATCACTCATAGATTCAGTTCCTCTTAAAGATTTTAAAGATTGTTCTCCTAAAACCCATCTAACTGCATCTACAATATTACTTTTACCAGACCCATTAGGTCCTACGATTGCTGTAATCCCTTTTTTTATTTCCAAATCTATTTTATCTGCAAATGATTTAAAACCAAACGCTCTAATACTTTTTAAATACACTTGTAATCATCCTTTACTTATTCTATGCTTTTTTATTAAGTGCCGCTTTCGCTGCTTGTTGTTCCGCTTCTTTTTTACTTTTTCCTACACCCCGACCATAAACAATACCATCAATTACAACATCAAAAACAAAAGTTTTATCATGACTAGGTCCTTTCTCACTAACTAAAACATACTCTAATGTTTTTCTATCTGTTTGAACTAATTCTTGTAATCTAGACTTATAATCCCCTAAAAATATATGTTTATCTTTAATATAAGGCGTTAAAACTTTTAAAACATACTCCTTAGCCACTTGAAATCCTTTATCTAAATATATCGCCCCTAAAACACTTTCAAAACAATCTGCAATAATTGTATCATTAATATCTTTTAATTGTCCATTACCAACTCTAATTTCTTTATCAATTCCAATATCTTTAGAATATTGAGCTAAAGCTTCTTCACACACAAAACTGGCTCTTATTTTAGATAACTCTCCTTCTTCTACATCTAAAGTATTATAAAAATATTCACTCGTAATTAACTGTAAAACAGCATCTCCTAAAAACTCTAACCTCTCATAGTTACCTCCCCCATGTTCATTAGAATAACTACTGTGAGTTAAAGCCAACATTAAAAGTTCTTTATTATCTATTTTAATATTATATTTCTCTAAAAAATTCATTTTTATCATTTCCTTTATAATCTACCACCATTATATCAAAATAAAATAAAAAAATAAACAACAAGCTGTTCATTTAACTTTAATTTTCACTAATTATCTCCTTAATTTCTCTACTTTTTCTATTTTTGGTACTCTAATCTCTGATTGTAATATCTTATCTTTAATAACAATAAAACTACACCAATTAAAATAACCATCAAAATAACTAATTAAACCACTCTCTAAATCCACTGCTCTATAAAAATATAGCCCATCACTAAATACCATTTCAACTAAAAACTTTCTTTCTGGATAATAAAAATCGCTTAATTCTTCATCTTCTAAATCGTAAACTTGACCTTTATAACACTCTTTATTAGCTAAAACTAATGTTATTAAGTCTTCTTTCATTTTCTCATATTCTTTAATTTCTTTTATAGCTAAATCTTTATAAAAATGATTAGCTAAAAACTTTTCTTTATCCCAAATACCCTTATTTATTCTTTTTAATAAATCACTTAAAATAAGACTCTGTTCCATAATTTTCTCCTCAAATATATTATAAAGAATAATGATCAAATATAGTAATTATATCCATTTAGATATATATATCTTTCTTGTAACTTCAAGTTCATATTTCTTAAAAATACTAATAATACTTAAAACTATAGCTCTAACTACATCTGTTACATTCTTCTTTATTCTTATTGAACGCATTTCTTGTTGTAAAGTCTTTCTAAAACTATAATCATCAACATATTTACCCATAATTCTATCTATCTCTATAGCGTTATTAGTATCCTCTTCATTATTTAAATCTATTTTAAAAATAAAATCATGATATATTTTAACTAATTCTAAAGAAATATTATCTCCCTCTAAAAAATCTGCATTCATAATTCTATTAAAATTCTTACAATAACTTAATATTATTTTATTGTTTTCTACTTTCATATATCCACCCATCTTTATATTTACTTTACAATATAATCATAACTCTGTTAATTTAATTTGTCAAATAAAAATTTCATGTTATAATAATATTGGGTGATTAATTTGAAAAAAACTAAATTAAAGCTTAAAAAAAGTGTTTGGATTACTATTATTATTTTAATTTTCTTAGGTATTGGTTTATATGCTGGTATTAATATTTATCAAGACATAAAATACAAAAAAACAGATGAATATAAACTTTTACAAATAGGTTATACCAAAGAAGAAATAAAAATTCTTGAAAATAATTATAAATCTGGTATTAAAGAATTATTAACTAAAGAAAAAGATGAATTTCTCTTATCTTTATTTAATGAAAAATACTATATAGCAAATAATTTAAATAGATATCGTGATTTTTTTGAATTACATCCTGACTATTCTATTTCAAAAATTATATCTTATGTAAATACCAACAATGATTATGATTATTATGAACATGATCTTGATACTGACATAAGTAAAGATTACTTATTAATAGTAAACAAATACTATCATTTAGCTAGTGACTATGAACCAGATGATTTAGTTGAAGTAAATAATAAATATTATTATGGTGAAAATCATAAAATAAGAGAAGTAACCTACAATGCTTTTAAAAATATGTGGGAAGCCGCTAATAAAGAAGATATCTATCTTATAATTAATTCTAGTTATCGTAATTATGAAGAACAAAAAGCTGTTTATGATGATTATAAAAATTCTAAAGGAACAACATATGCAGATAGTATCGCTGCTCGTCCCGGTTATTCTGAACATCAAACTGGTTTATCTTTAGATATATTTAGTAAGACTCATACTACCACATCAAACTTTAAAGATTCCCCTGCTTATATTTGGCTCCAAAATAATGCCTATAAATATGGTTTTATTGAAAGATATCAAGAAGAAAATGAAGAAATAACAGGTTTTTCTGCTGAAGCTTGGCACTGGCGCTATGTTGGTATTGAAGCCGCCACTTATATCCATGAAAACAATATAACCTTTGATGAATATTATGCTTACTTTATTGCAAAGTAAGCTCTTTTCAATAACAATTCTATTTCATCAGCCAATTTTAAAACTCGAACCATAAAAGTCCGAGTTTAATATCAATCTTGGTGACCAGTACGAGATTCGAACTCGTGAATGCTGCCGTGAAAGGGCAGTGTGTTAAGCCGCTTCACCAACTGGCCAAAAAAATGGTGGGACTGGGGGGACTTGAACCTCCGACCTCACGCTTATCAGGCGTGCGCTCTAACCAGCTGAGCTACAATCCCAT
>CANRBQ010000033.1 GCA_947628905.1 uncultured Bacilli bacterium | reverse complement strand
ATAACTTAATATGGAATGGAATAAATAGTTTAAATACAGAATTAAAATATAAAGTATATAAAACAAAAGAAGATAGAAAAGATATAAGTTTAACATGTAATAAGAAAAAGAAAGTAACAAATGGAATCCAATATTTAAATGAAGAATGTGAAACAAATATAAATGAATTAGAATTAATAAAAGAAGGAACAATAGAACATAGTGAAGAAGAAACCACAACAGAACTAACAGATAATGAATATATAACATCAAGTCAAACAGGAGAGAAAGTATACTACTATATCATAATAGAATATCCAAATTTGACAGATAAAGAAAAAGAAGAACAAAACAAAGATATAGGAGAAGGATTCAAAGGTAAAGTACATGCCAAGATAAGTGATAGTAAAGCAGACATCAATATATTATCGATATTTATAAAAGATGAAGAAACAGGAAAATACAAAAAAGCAGAAACAATGCCTAAAGAAGGCTATGAAATAAATACAGATAGAAGTGAATGCAGTAATGGAGCAAAAGCAATATCTGATTTAACAGATAATACAGTTAAAATAAAAGGATTAACATTAGATGGGACAACATGTTATTTATATTATGATAAGTTAATTAAAGCATCAGATACAGTATTAGCAAACAGAACTATTGCAGATGGAGAAGATGGATTTACAACTATAGATATAGATGAGCATGCAGATGAAAATGGCAAATCCATATTATATAGTGATGAAGATGATTTAGGAACAACATATTATTTTAGAGGAAAAGTAAAAGACAATTGGGTAAAGTTTGGGAAAGAAGGTATTGATGATATATGGTGGCGAATAATCAGAATAAATGGTAATGGTTCAATAAGATTGATATATTCAGGAAAAGGAAGTGATGCCCCCACAAGTAATGGCTATTTAAATGATAATAGCGATGATAGCCAAATACAAAAAAATACATACAATTCACTTAAGACTGATAATACATATGTAGGATATATGTATGGAGGAGCAGGAAAGAATAATTATAAGGAAACTCATACTAATAATACAGATAGTTCTATAAAGATAGTATTAGATAATTGGTATAAAACAAATCTAAAAATAGAATATGAAAGGTATATAGATCCAAATGCAGGATTCTGTAATGATAGAAAAGTATCAATAATAAGTAGAAATGGCAATGGAACAGATGGGTATAATGATCATAACACGGCATATGCAGCAGTAGATAGATTGTTAGATGTAAGTTGGAATGCTAATATAAAGCATACACCAACATTTAAATGCAGTCAAACAAATGATACATTCACACTTCCAGGAGCAAAGAAACTAGATGGAAGTGATTATGGGAATCATAAATTATTAAATGAAAATGGAACAGGGGAAATTAGTCCAATAGGATTAATAACAATCGATGAAGCAGCATATGCAGGAGGGTATTTTTATAAATCAGATAATTCATCAAATAATGCACAATTTTATTTATATACAGGTTCTCATTATTGGACAATGTCTCCGTATTACTTTAACAACGGATCGGCTGCCGTATTTTGCATAAATTCGGCTGGTACCATAAATTCTGCAGGTGTGAACAATCCGTGGGATGTGCGTCCAGTAATAAACCTCTCTGCTAATGCTAAATTATCAGGTGATGGAACGCATACTAATCCATATGTAGTTCAAGAAACTTAAATTATAACTTGTCTATTATGCTTACCTTTTTATTAATAGACAAGATTATGGGTTTACCTTTACCCAACATAATATAGAATAGAGTTTATCTCTGTTCTTTTTGTAATGTAAATATCTTGTAAATATTTACATTTAGGGATAAAAAGTTATTTATTTTGTTGTACAATATAGATGGTGATAACTATGTATTGTAAAAGATGTGGGGCTGCTCTTCCGAGTGAAGGATATATTTGTAAATCATGTGGAGCTATGATGAGTGAGGAACAAATAAAAAGTCAAAAAGAACTTATGAACGATAATAAATTTGAAGTAAATTTAATGTCTGATAAATATAATCCTGGAGGAATTAATAGAGATTACACAGTAAGAAAAGAAAATAAATTTTTAGGTATTTTGTTAGTTGTTTTAATTATAATAGTAATAATTATAATAGCAATATTAAAAGTTATGTAATTAATAATTTTAAGCATAATATAAAGGGTGGTATTATGCTTTTTACGTGCTTTACTATTTTTTTAGCAAGAATTGTTGATGTTACTATTTCAACTTTTAGAACAATGATTATGGTTAAAAGAAAAGGAATATTAATTCCAATTTTAGCTTTTTTTGAAGTATTTATTTGGTTTATCGCGGCTCGTAAAGCATTAAATACTGATATTACTAGTTTATTAGTGCCAATATGTTATTCTTTAGGTTATGCAACAGGGACTTTTTTAGGTGGTTATTTATCACGAAGAATTATTAAAAGTGTTAATAGTATAGAAGTAGTTACAACTAGAAATAATTATAAATTAGTTGATAAATTAAGAGAAGAAGATTTGGGAGTATCTATAATTGAACTTAAAGATAATTATAATCAAGAAAGAGATTTATTAATTGTAGATGTAAAATGTAGATTAGTTAAAGAAGTTGTAGATTTAATTAAAGATTTAGATCCTGATGCTTTTATTGTAGTTAAAGATACTAATTTAGTATATAATGGGTATATTAAATAAGAATTGTTTTAAAATAATAATGGTGAAGAATATGTTTTATATTAATATATTTTTTATATATTCTTTTTTAGGTTTTATATTTGAGAATGTTTTAAATATATTTACGCATTCACATTTTAATAGTGGGATTTTATATGGGCCATGGACTTTTATTTATGCTTTTGCAATATTTGCGATGATGATTATTAATAAAATACTTAAAAAATTTAAATTAGATAAATGGGCAGAGATATTTATTTTTTATATATTAGCTACGATAGTAATGACTTTTATTGAATTTAGTGGAGGTTTTTTAATTGAAAAATTATTTCATCGAGTTTTTTGGGATTATACTAATTTAAAATTTAATATTGGACATTATATAGCTTTAGAAATTTCTTTTTGTTGGGGATTTTTTGCTACTTTAGTTAATTATATACTTGTTCCTTGGTTAGATAAATTAGCTCATAAAATACCTAAATTTGTAACATGTTTATTAGTTATATTTTTTGTAATTGATATTTTTGCTTCTTTAGCTAATTAATTTTATTTGCAATATTATAGTTTTTGATGTATTATATACTCTTGAGGTTAAGCAAAAGTTTTTATTTTTGAAGTATAATTATAATCCGAAGTATTATTTATGGAGGATTAAATGAAAAAAATATTATTTTTAATAGTGTTTACATTAGTATTAAGTTTAGGCTTAGAATCTAATGTATACGCGGCAAATAGAGTTAATGGCTATGTTATGGGTAGTATTTTTCATGCTCGTAAAAATGATGGCTATTTTAGTAAATATGGACAACTTTTAGATTATAGAGTTATTGATGGAGATTATGCAGGAAAAAAAGCATATTGTTTTGCTCCTTCAGAAGATTTAAATCAAAATGTTGATTATGAAATTGTTAGTTATAATGATGGAGATCTTTTAAATAAGATTAATGAGACTCAAAAAGAAAATAGTAATAAAATTACTCAAGAACAACTTAATAAAATTATGTTATATGCTTATTATGGGTATGATTATAAAGATAGAAATACAGATGATTATAAAATTGCAACTCAGATGTTAGTTTATCGTTCAATAGAAAATCAAGTTTTTACAGATGTTCTTTGTAGTAATAAAAATTGTTATGAAAAACAAATTTATGTTGATGAAATGAATAATATTCAAAAAGATGTTGATAAGCATTATGTTAAACCAAGCTTTGATGGGTTTACTTTTAATATTAAATTGCATAAAAGTGTTCAGGTTAGGGATTATAATGAAGTTTTAGATGATTTTGAAGTTTCTAGTTGTGAAAATTGTACAGCCCATATAAATGGAAATTTAATAGATATTACCGCGACAAATGTTGGAAAAATTAAATTAACATTAGTTAAAAAGAAAAATTATCAAAATGATTTAATATTTTTAACTTCTTCTCAATCACAAAATATGGTAGTTCCAGGTAATGTTGCGCCAGTTTATACAACAGTTTATGGTAATGTTCTTTCAGGAAATATAGAAGTTACAAAGGTTGGAGAAGAGGGAGAAGCTTTAAGTGGAGCTAAGTTTAATGTTTATAATAGTGATGATGATTTGGTGTGTAGTTTAACTACAAAAGCTAATGGAAAAGATAATTGTGCAAATTTAGAGATTGGTGATTATTATATGGTAGAAGATACTGCTCCTTTAGGTTATGTTTTAGATACAACTAGATATGATTTTACCATTACAGTTCGAGATACAGATATAACTAAAACTATTAGAAATGAAAAAATTAGGGGAGATGTGGAACTTTATAAAGAAGATAAAGATACTAAGATTGCTCAAGGGGACGCGACATTAAAAGGGGCAGTATATGGTATTTATAAAAGTGATGGAACTAAAATAGCGGATGTAACAACGGATGAAAATGGTTATTTTAAATATGAAGATTTAGAATATGGAAGTTATTATATTAAAGAAATAAAACCTTCGCTTGGTTATTTATTAGATGAAACTAGATATGATTTTCAAATAAGAAATAATGGAGAAGTTATAAAAGTAACTTCTAAAGAAGAAGTACAGAAATTTGATTTTAAGTTACTTAAAACAATGTCAAATGGGGCAAGTGGAGTAGTAGAAGTTGAAGAAGAAGCTGTATTTCAGATATTTGATAATAAAAGTGGAAAATATGTTAAAGATATTGTAACTGATAATAAAGGTAAAGCAAAAGTTACTCTTCCTTATGGAACATATAAAGTATGTCAAAAAAAGGGAAGTGGGAAAACACTTATGGCTTCTTGTTTTGTTATTACTTTACATGAAGATTTAGAGAAAGTTGTTAATAATGAATTTATTAAAGCTAAAATTAAAATATTGAAAATTGATGAAGATTCTAAAAAAGTAATTCCTTTAAAGGGAATAAAATTTAAAATAAAAAATTTAGATACAGGAGAATATATTTGTCAGTCTGTTACTTATCCTGAAGCAAAAAAATATTGTGTTTTTGAAACTAATAATGAAGGTATTTTAATAACTCCAGATTATTTACAAGCAGGAAGATATCAGTTAGAAGAAGTTGATCAAATGATTTTGGGATATCTTTGGAATAGTGAGCCTTTAGTTTTTACAATTGATGATAAAGCTAATATAGTTTTAGATGAAGATTATGGTTATATATTAGAGGTTAGATTTGCTAATAAAGAAGTTTTAGGTAGTATTCAAGTATATAAGACAGGAGAAGTATTTAATGTTAAAGATGGCAATATTAGTTATGATGAAAAAGCACTTGAAGGTGTAAAGTTTGAAGTTTATGATGAAAATAAAAAATTAGTAGGGATAATTGTTACAGATCAAGAAGGATTTGGAGTTTTAGAAAATCTTAAGTTGGGTAAATATTATCTTAAAGAAGTAAGTACTATTGATGATTATTTATTAGATGATAATTGGTATACAATTAATTTAGAATATCAAGATCAATATACGGCTTTAGTTACTGAAAGAATAGATTTAAAAAATAAACTTATTAAAGGTACTATAAATATAGTAAAGAAAGATGATATAGGTAATCCTTTGGAAGGAGTTAAATTTAAATTATATGATGAAAATAATAATTTAATTGGAATATATATAACTAATGAAGAAGGAATAATAAATTTAGAACTTCCTTATGGTAAATATTATTTAGAAGAGATTATTACAAAAGTAGGATATAAGATAGATGAAGAAATTAAAGAAATAAATTTAAATAGGGAAGATGTAAGTATACAGTTAATTAATGAAAGGTTATTTACCAAAGTTAATTTACTTAAAGTTAATAATTTAGGAGAACCTTTAAAAGGAGTTAAGTTTAATTTATTTGATATAAATAATAATTTAATTGGGACTTATATAACGGATGAAGATGGTTATATTAGGTTAGAACTTCCTTATGGAGAATATTATTTTCAAGAAATAGAAACTATTAATGGATACTTTTTAGATGATAAAAAATTAGAGTTTAAAGTTGATTCTTCAGAAGAAATAAATCTTACTTATGAGAATTATAAAAAGATAAGAGTTCCATCAACTAGTAGTAATGTTGATTATAAATTGGGGATATTATTAGGTTTAAGTTCTTTAATTATTATCAACTCTAATAAATTTAAGAAGAAATGGTGGTTATTTAATTGACAAATTGATGTTATTATAATAGAATAATATTGCAAGAGAAATTTGCATATTATCTATTATGGGGCTTTAGCCAAGTGGTAAGGCATGGGACTGCAACTCCCCGAGCACCGGTTCAAATCCGGTAGGCCCCTCCAAATAGTATTTTAGTCGAACTTTTATAGTTTGAACTTAGCATATATTATAATCAATCTTTTTGGGTTGATTTTTTTGTATTTTACAAAAAATTAACAAAGAATAGAATTTATTTGTTAATTTTGCCACGTTACACCAAAGATTATCAATGGTAATATCAAAAAAATAAACAATACTAACTGAAAATAATGAAACACTCTCTTTAAAAGTCGATTACTGGAAGTTTTCAAGTGATTTATACAAACATGGGGTATTTAGTTAGGACACTATTGTATTAATTAAAGATGACTATATTTGGAATAAAGAAAATGATAAGCACAAAAATAGAGATTATAGTGACATTGAATTATAGTATTTTCAAATTAATCACCGTTTGTATAAAGTACTACCAAAAAGTAATAAATTATGCTAAAATAAAACATAGAAAGAGAGATAATAATTATGATAAAGCCAGAACCATTAAAAGAAGGAGATAAAATAGCAATAGTTAGTTTATCAAGAGGAGTATTAGGAAAATCAAGTTGTAAACATGAATTAGATATTGGAATTAAAAGATTACAAGAATTTGGGTTAGAACCTGTCATAATGCCTAATTCTTTAAAAGATTTAAAATATTTGGAAGAACACCCTGAAGAAAGAGCTTCAGATTTAAAACAAGCATTTATGGATACATCTATTAAAGGAATTATAACAGCAATTGGTGGTAATGACACTTATAAATTAATCCCTTACTTAATTGAAGATGAAGAGTTTAAAGAAGCTGTCAAAAATCATCCCAAAATATTTACTGGATTTTCAGATACAACAAATAATCATTTAATGTTAAATAGATTGGGATTATCAACTTTTTATGGTCCATGCTTTTTAATTGATATAGCAGAATTAGATAGTGAAATGTTGCCATATACACAGGAATATTTTGAAAAATTCTTTAAAAATGAAGAAAGTTTTGAAATATCATCAAGCCCTATATGGTATAATGATCGTGAAAGTTATGGTATTAGTGAAGTAGGAAAACCAAGAATAGCTCATAATGAAACTCACGGATATGAGACATTAAACGGTAACGGTATAATTACAGGCAAATTATATGGTGGATGCATAGAAAGTTTATATGATGCTATGACAGGGGCAACATATAGCGATGAACCATTAATATACGAAAAATATCAAATATTTCCATCAAAAGAAGAATGGCAAGAAAAAATATTATTTTTGGAAACTTCGGAAGAACGACCTACGCCAGATATGTTAGAAACTATGCTGTTAGAATTTAAAAATAGAGGCATTTTAAGTTTAGTTAAAGGTGTAATTGTCGGAAAACCTATTGATGAATTGTACTATGAGGAATATAAAAATGTTTATAAAAGTGTTTTTGCTGATTTAACAACTCCTGTTTTATATAATGTTAATTTTGGGCATTCTGTACCTAGATGTATATTACCTTATAATGCAGAAACTACAATTGACTATGACAACAAAAAAATACTAATTAATGAGCCAATTTTTAATTATTCTATGCAGGAAAAAATACATAGATGATTTACTACTTAAATTTTATTAATTAAGTCTATAAGCAAAAAAACATTGTTCTATAATTTATAAAAATATGGTATATTATTACTAGTAACGGAAGATTATAAGTGCTTTCGTTATTGGAAAAGAGTTGTAGATAATTACTTCATTCGCTCCAAATAGTATTTTAGTCGAACTTTTTAGTTTGATTTTTTTATGCAAAAATGATATGTGGTCGAAAAGTGGTTGAATGCATTGATAATATTTTTTATTTTGGATAATTGAATTTAAATTTATTATTTATAAAATATAGAAAATAAATGTAAAATTATTAGAAAGGTATTAGAATGATTAGAATTGTTAGTAAAGTAAAAGAGTATTAAAAGTTATATCTATTACAGTATATTTAGGTGCTTCTAAGGGTAAAGAAGATTTTTATAGAAAAGTAGGTTTTAAAACAAGAAAAGAAGCTAATTTAGGAGAGGGTATGATACTTTAATATTCATCATATAATAAATCAATTCTTTTGTTTTTAATTTCAATAAATCCTTCATCTTTTAGGTTTTTTAATTCACGACTCATGGCTGTGCGATCTATTGCTAGATAATCGGCTAGAGCAGTAAAAGTGAATGGTAAATAAATATGTTTGGAACCATGTTTTTTGGACATAATACTAAAATATTCTAATAATTTATTACGAATTGTTTTTTTAGTAATTATTTCTAAACGTTCATTTTTTTCTTTAATTTTAGTTGTAAATATTTGTAAAAGGTTTTTTGTAAACTCATTGTAAAAAGATTTATTGTTAGCAGAGCAATTTATAATAGTATTATAATCAATAATTATTACTTCAGTTTCTTCTTTAGCTATAATATCATATTCTTTATTTTTTAAAGAAGATATTTCAGTGCCAAATAAATCATTTTCTTCTAATTCTTCAATAATAGTACGATTACCATTGTGGTCTGTACGTATTATTTGAGCATAACCTTTTTTAATGATACCAATAATATTATCTTTGGAAATATAGGGAAGAAAAGAATTATTTTTATTAAAATGTAAAGTATGTGATTCTAAAGTGTTAAGTAATTTGACACGATTTTTTGTGGAAATATTATCAAAAACCTGGATCATTTGGCACCTCTTAAAAAAATTATAGCAAAAATTATAAAATGTTGCAATTACAACAAGATAGTTTTTTAAAAATGTGCTATACTTGGTTCGTGGTTAAATAGAGGAAGGAAGTTGGAAATGAAGATTATTAAAAGAGATGGACATATGGTAG
Organism: uncultured Bacilli bacterium; assembly: GCA_947628905.1. Lineage (GTDB taxonomy): Bacteria > Bacillota_I > Bacilli_A > RF39 > UBA660 > Caccenecus. The sequence goes on along the minus strand of CANRBQ010000033.1, from coordinate 4,569 downwards.
ATTATTGTCCTGAAAAGATAGAATCAGCTATATTAAAGGCTAATGCTGAAGTAGAAGAAGAGGATCAAGCAAGTAGTACTCAAATTAAAAATATAATTAAATATATTGAAAAATTAGGTAAAAAAAGAATGCTTGTTGAAGATATTCAAGATATAATTGAAATGAAATTAATGAGTATAGGTAAATATGAACTTGCTAAAAAATATATTACTTATAGATATACTAGAGAATTAGTTCGTAAGAGTAATACAACAGATGTATCTATTAAAGAATTAATTGATGGAGAAAGTGATTATTGGAATACTGAAAATTCTAATAAAGATGCAAAAGTTGTTACAACACAAAGAGATTATCTTGCTGGTATTACAAGTACAGATATTACAAGAAGATTTTTACTTCCGGAAGATATAGTTAAAGCGCATGATGAAGGTATTATTCATTTTCATGATGCAGATTATTTTGCTCAAAATGCTTTACATAATTGTGATTTAATTGACCTTGAAGATATGCTTCAAAATGGAACTAATATTAATGGAGTAATGATTGAAAAACCACATAGATTTTTGACCGCGATGACAATTGCAACTCAGTTAATTACCGCGGTTAATTCAAGTCAATACGGAGGATGTACAATAACACTTACCCATTTAGCTCCTTTTGTTAGAGAAAGTTATAATCGTTATTTAGAAAAGTATAAAGAAAGAAAATTTAATAAAGAACTTTGTGAAAAATATGCTAAAGAAGATTTAGCAAAAGAAATTACAGATGGAGTACAAACTTTTCAATATCAAATTAATTCTATGACAACTACTAATGGACAAGCACCTTTTCTTTCTGTTTGTATGTATCTTGGAGAGACTAAAGAATATAAAGAAGAGCTAGCTATGATTATTGAAGAAGTATTGAAACAAAGAATTCAAGGTATGAAAAATGAAAAGGGTGTTTATGTTACTCCAGCTTTTCCAAAACTTTTATATGTTCTTGAAGAAGATAATATTCATGAAAATAGTAAATATTGGTATTTAACAGAACTTGCAGCAGAATGTACTGCGAAGAGAATGGTTCCAGATTATATATCTGAAAAAATTATGAAACAACTTAAGATTGATAAAAATGGAGATGGACAATGTTATCCATGTATGGGATGTCGTTCTTTCTTAACTCCTTATGTAGATCAAAATGGTAAACCTAAATATTATGGAAGATTTAATCAAGGGGTTGTAACTATTAATTTAGTTGATGTAGCATTATCAAGTGATAAAGATATGGATTTATTTTGGAGAATACTTGATGAGAGATTAGAATTATGTCATAGAGCATTGCAAATTAGACATAAGAGACTTTCTAAAGCAACAAGTGATGTAGCTCCAATATTATGGCAACATGGAGCTTTAGCAAGACTTAAGAAGGGTGAATCTATTCATGATTTACTTCATAATGGATATTCCACTATATCTTTGGGTTATGCAGGTTTGTATGAATGTGTTAAATTTATGACAGGACATTCACATACAGATAATGGGGAAGGTAAAGAGTTTGGCTTAGATGTAATGCGTAAACTTAATGAAGCATGTAAAAAATGGAAAGAAGCAGAAGCAATTGATTATAGTGTTTATGGAACACCAATTGAATCTACAACTTATAAGTTTGCTAAATGTTTAAAAGAACGTTTTGGAGTTATTAAGGGTATTACAGATAGAGATTATATTACTAATAGTTATCATGTGCCAGTATTTGAAGAAATTGATGCCTTTACTAAGTTAAAACTTGAAAGTGAATTTCAAGCATTAAGTCCAGGAGGGGCAATTAGTTATATTGAAACTCCTAATTTATCAAATAACTTAGAGGCTGTTATTGAAGTAATTAAGTTTATTTATGATAATATTATGTATGCAGAACTTAATACAAAACTTGATTATTGTCATGAATGTGGATATACAGGAGAAATTTTAATTGATGATGATATGGAATGGTATTGTCCTAACTGTGGTAATAGGGATCATGATAAAATGAATGTAGCAAGAAGAACTTGTGGTTATATTGGATCTAATTTCTGGAATAAAGGAAGAACACAAGAAATTAAAGAAAGAGTAATGCATATAGATAATAAAGATGCAGAGACAGTATAAATATGAGATATAATAAAATAAGAAAAATGGATATATCTAATGGTCCAGGGGTTAGAGTATCTATATTTATGCAAGGATGTGTATTTAATTGTTATAATTGCTTTAATCCTGAAACTCATGATTTTAATGGGGGAAAAGAGTTTACAGATGAGACTATTGAAAGTATTATGGATTTAGCAAGTAAAGATTATATTGTTGGTTTGTCAATTTTAGGGGGTGAACCAATGCATCCTAAAAACATAGAGGGAACAACTAAGTTAGCTAAAATGTTTAAAGCTAGATATCCAGAGAAAACTGTGTGGGCTTGGACGGGTTTCTTAATGGATAGAGATTTGATGGATAAAGAAGTATTAAAATATATTGATGTTTTAGTTGATGGTCAATATAAAGATGAATTACATAGTTTTTTACTTAAATATTGTGGTTCATCTAATCAAAGAGTTATTGATGTTCAACAAAGTCTCAAGAAAAATAAAGTAGTTTTATATGACATGGAAAAAGTACCAAATTAATGGTACTTTTTAAAATTGACTTTTGGTGAAATATATATATGAAAAAATGTGAGTGTTAAGATTCCATCGATTTTTTTAAAATACTATTTTATAAAAAATAGTACTGATGATATTAGTTGAATTAAAGCGATTTTAGCTATGATAAAATATTTATCTTAGGATAAAACAAAGAAAGACGTTTCATGTCTTTTAATTAAAAGATAATAAAGAAATAATAACGTCTATTTAAGAATTAAGCAGATGTTTCTCTTAACACTCTACAATACGATTTTAACATATTTTTGTATAGTTTGTAAATATATAAATAGAAAATAAAAAATAAAAAGCGAGGAGAACCCCGCATGGAATTTAAACTTGCCCAAGAATATAAGTTAGAGCAACTTAGGCAAGTATTTATTATTTATAATCTATATTTATTTAAGATATTTCATATGGAGAATCTATTGTTCCTTTTCTTCCTGATTTAAATGTTATATTAGATTTTAGATTTATGACAGGGCGTATTCCCCATGTGTCGTTCACTCCACTAGTGTTGAGATAGCCAAGCGAAGATATCCAAAATACACGAGCATAGCCAGTATTGCTGGAGATATTAAAGTCATACGATGATATCGTCCAGTAATATTGACCTGTATATAAATAGAACTCTTTGTTACTAGATTGATTATCTGGTTTAAAATAATATCCTCCAGCAAATACTGCTTCATCTATAGTTATTAAACCTATTGGACTATTATCTCCTGTTCCATTGTTAGCTCTTAATTTATGATTTCCATAGTCACTTCCATCTAGTTTTGTTGCCCCTGGAAGTGTGAATGTATCATCTTTTCGATTGCACTTGAATGTTGGAATATGTTTTGTATTGGCATTCCAATTTGTATCTGTTAGTCTATCTACTGAAGCATATGCTGTTTGTTCTTTTCCATATCCTTTTGTTCCATAGTAATTTCTAGTCATTGTTGCTATTTTTCTATCATTGCAAAATCCTGCGTTTGAATCTATATATTTTTCATAATCTGTTTTTAGATTGTTGTTGTACCAATTATCTAATATTTTTTTAATATCACTATCATAATTATTAGCATGTGCTTGAGTGTAGCTGGTTGTTAAGGTTGTTTCATTATTATATGAACCAGTTCTCTGCGTTCCATACATATATCCTACATATTTATTGTCATTATGATACTCATTATATGCACCTGTTTGGATTTGACTACCTGTACCATTATTATTTAAATATCCATCATTTGTGGGAGCATTATTACCTGTTCCAGTATATATCATTCTTACAGAGCCGTTTCCATTTATTCGGATGATTCGCCACCATATATCCTGTCCTTCATTTGTTTGTCCAAACTTCACCCAGTTATCTTTTACTTTTCCTCTAAAATAATATGTTGTTCCTAAATCATCTTCATCACTAAATAATATAGATCTGCCTTTTTCATCTATATGTTCTATTGTATCCATTTCGGTAAAGCCATCTTTTCCTTTTTCTGTTGTTCTATTTGATAATATTGCTTCAGTAGCTTTAACAACTAAATCTAAAAATACATAACATTTTGTTCCTTTTTGAATTATTCCTATGTATACTTTCCCATCTTTATATTCCATGGGTATATCTTTATGTTCTATATTATCTCCTGGAATTGTACAATAGCTATTTTGCATATTAACTTCATAGTTTCCACTCGGTACTTCATCTGTTGGATTATATGTTTCACTATTCTCTGATTCTTGTACTTTTAATGCTAGTACATTTAAATCTGCTAAACTATAACTAACTTTACCTTTAACTATTTGAATATTACTTGTAACTTGATATTTAGCTTTACTATTTGTTATATATATTATTCCTATTAACAATACTAATATTGTTATAGCTAATATTACTTTCTTTTTTCTTCCTTTACTTAACTTCTCTATCC
>CANRBQ010000032.1 GCA_947628905.1 uncultured Bacilli bacterium | reverse complement strand
AAGTACTTCTAAATCAACAAAAACCGTTCGACAAAATTCGACATTATATGTACTTATAATTTTAGTATATGATATAATTTACTTATAAGTCAAGTATTTTTTTAAGGTAATAAGCTTAATTAGTAATTAATTCTTGTTCTTCACTATTAAGTAATTTATCTACTTCTACTTTGTTTATACTATCAAATCTTTTGGTTATTTTTTCACTTGTAGTATTTAGTTCTTCAACACTTTTATTTACAGATGTAATATTACGGGCTAAACGATCCCAACGATCTTTATACCTAGCAAATTCTACAGATAATTTATTTAATTCTTCATGAATTATTTTGGCATATTTGTCTCTTTCCATATTTTTAAGTATCATTTCAATAACAGTTAAAGTAGACATTAAAGTGGTAGGACTTGTAATCCAAACTCTTTTATTATAAGCATAATTTAATAAATCTGAATGATAAGCATTTACTTCGGCAAATATAGCTTCTGCTGGTAAAAACATAATAGCTTCGTTTGCAGTTTCACCAGGAATAATATATTTTTCGCTTATAGCGTCTATATGTTTTTTAAAATCTATTTTAAATTGTTTTTCCGCAAGTTTTCTTTCTTCAATACTTAATTTTTTATTAGTCATTCTTTCATAATTTTCTAAAGGAAATTTAGAATCAATACCTATTGTTCCTAAAGGAGCTGGAGCGTACAAAATAGCATCGACTATATAACCATTGCTCATTTTATGTTGAATTTCATAAATTCCTGTATTAGTACTTCCAAAAGCATTTTCTAAGATAAAGTTTAAATTAACTTCCCCAAAAATACCACGAGTTTTTTTGTCTGTTAATATACTTTGTAATGATATAATATCACTACTTAGGCCATCAATTTTTTTCTGTGCTTCATCTATTTTGGTTAATCTTTCTAAAACATTTTGGAATGTTTTATTAGTTTTTTCTAAACTTTCATCTAATCTTTCATTTACCTTATTATTTATCTCTAATAATTTTCTCTCTAATTTTTCATCTAACTTGTCAAAATCTGAACGTAAATCATTAGTAAAGTTTACTTTAAACTCTCCTATTTCACGAACTATACCTAGTTCTAATTTACCAAGTCTTTCAACAATTTCAGCTTCATTTGTTTTATTTTTTTTAAATAAATTTATTAGTAATAATAATATTACTACTACTAATAAACCAATAATTATATATTCCATAATACCTCCTAATTTAAATTAAACTTTTTATTTACAATTCTACTAACAACATACGCGGCAAATAATAGTATTCCTACTCTTATTAAATAAATAGGATTCTTTATACTTTCAAGTAGACTTACACCTACAAATCCCCAGAAATATACTAGGAATACTTTACCTATTAAAAGAGCTCCTAAAAATTTTTTATAACTCATATTTGATAAACCCGCGGCTATATTAACTAGAAAAGCAGGTGTAAAGGGAATGGCAATAATAGTTGTCAACTGTTCAAATTTTAAGTTAGTTATTATGTCAATTGTTTGTTTACTTATTATACCTTTCTTTTTTAAATGTTTATATAGATGGGTTTGAACTTTTTTACGAAATAAGAAAAATGATAATAAACAACCTAAGCACGTAAATATCCAAGAGATAATAAAACCAATAATTTTACCAAATGCTAAGAAATTTAGAGTAATAAAAACAAATAAAGGTAAAAATGGTAATATAGATTCAATTGTGATAAAAAAGCAACCAACAATTGGTCCCCAGACTCCTAAACCTTGTAGGGTTGTATCTATAAATGTATCAATCATTTCCATCATAATAATCACTAGAAATATTATAATACATTTTAAAGTAAAATACACTAAAAAATGAATATTTTTTAAATTACCAGTATCTATCTAGAAATTTAATATCAATATTCATTTGTTTTTTTAAGAAACCACATTTTACATTTTCAGTTGTAAAACTTTCTGTTACTAAACAAGAGTTTTTTTCAGAATAAATAAAGTCTACTCCTATACATATAACAAGAACTATAACTACACCTATTAATACATCTTTCATATTATAACCCTTTTCTATATATAGATTATATAATGAAATAAAGAGAGATGCAAGTTATATTTTATATTTGTTTATTACTTATTACTTATTATTTATGAAACTATATAGGGATTAGATATTGTTCCTTTAGCATCTTCACTTTCAAAGGTAAAGTTAGTATTTGCTTTTAGGTTTATTACTGGACGTACACCGATGTTCGCGCCGGACACGTTCGTGTTGCTGAGGTTGCCATACGAATACACAATGAACACGCTAGCATACTGACTAGACCCGCTGTTATAAAAGTAAGACGGAGACATTGACCAATAGTTTTGATTTGTATATAGCCAGTAACCATTGTTATTCTGATACATAAAACCTCCTGCAAATACTACCTCATCACTTGTTATTAACCCTACTGGCACACTAAGTTTACCATTGCCTTCTACTTTTCCATTTTTTCCTTCTGTTCCTCCTCCTGTAGCTTCTGGACCTGTAAACAAATCTCTTTTTTGGGCTGTGGCATCTTTACCACACTTTAATGTTGGCTCTTGCTTTTTAGCAGCACTTGTAGTATCAGTTTCCAACAACCTATCCCATGGTGCATACGCTGTTTGCACTTGCTTATATCCTCCATTAGGGCCTAGATAGCTTCCATGATTTTCATCTGCTAATCCTCTATCATTACAGAATCCTGTATTTACATCTATTTTAGAAATTAATGCACCTAATGTTGTTTTTGTATACCACGTTTCTAATTCTGTCATTATTGTACTTTTACTAGTATTTACATGAGTGGCACCATAGTTGCTTTGACCTGTTGAGCCATACATTAATCCTACATATGTATTATCATTATAATCTGCATTATATTTTTGATTCACTCCAGTACTATACACATCACTATAAGTTGTGGTTATTTGAGTACCTGTTCCTGTTGTGGATGGCGAACTTCCTTTTCCGGCATATATCAATCTTATAGTTCCATTACCATTTATTCGAATGATTCGCCACCATAAGTCATCACTACCTTCTTGACCAAATTTTACCCAGTTATTATTTACTGCCCCTCTAAATACATAACTTGCTCCAAAGTCATCTTCTGCTTCATATAATCCATTTTGAGCCATATTATTTTTATATGTTCCACTAGTATAACATTCTGTACCTTTTTCTCCATCACAACTTGGACCTGTTACTGAAGACACAAATCCTTTTACTTCATTATTAGCTAAAATACTTTTTCCTGCTTCTTGTAATTTATCTCTTTCATCTATTCTATATGGATTTTCTGTTGTTCCATCCCCTATTAAATCTAAATCAGCTTTCAGATTTATTACTGGACGTACACCCGCTCCAGTCCAGCTCACGCTATAGTCGACGAGGCCGCCATACAAATTCACACCGAATACGTAAGCATAGCTACTGCGAAAGTTATACGGAGACATGGTCCAATAAGCTTGATTTGTATATAGCCAATAACCATTGTTGTTCTGATACATAAAACCTCCTGCAAATACCACCTCATCACTTGTTATTAATCCTACTGGCACACTAAGTTCACCATTGCCTTCTACTTTGCCATCAATGCCATCTGTTCCTCCTTGTGTAGCACTCGGCCCTGTAAACAAATCTTTTTTTTGGGATGTAGCATCTTTGCCACACTTTAATGTAGGTTTTTGCTCTTTAGCAGCATTTATAGTATCAGCTTCCAATAGCCTATCCCATGGTGCATATGCTGTTTGTTGTGTTCCCCATCCATTTGTTCCAAAATCTCCATGTGATGCAACACTAGTCTGCCTATCATTACAAAATCCGGTGTCTACATCTATTTTTGCATTTAAACTACCTAGAGTAGTCTTCACATACCATTTTTCTATCTCATCCATTATTGTACTTTTTGCATTATTTTTGTGTGTGTCAGCATATTTGGTTTGACCAGCTGTTCCATACATGAATCCTACATATGTATTATCACCATTATCTGCATTATATTTTTGATTTATTTTGTCACTATAGGTTGTAGTTATTTGAGTACCTGTGCCTGTTATTGATGGTGTACTTCCTTTTCCTGAATATATTAGCCTTATTGTTCCGTTTCCATTTACTCGGATGATTCGCCACCATAAATCATCATTACCTTCTTTTCCAAATTTTACCCAGTTATCATTTACTGCTCCTCGATAATAGTATGTTGTTCCAAAGTCATCTTCTCCTGTAAATAATTTACCTGTATTATCATTTGTTTCTATACCTGTAAATTCTGTTTGTCCTTCTTCTATTGTTTTATTAGCTAGTATTGTTTTACATGCTTTTGCTCCTGGTGGACAATATCCTGCTCCTGGATTACTACATATAATCTTTCCTTCATCTAGTTTAGTACATACCATTTGTTCTTCATCTTTATCTGCTATCGTTATAGTTACTTTATTAGCTTCTATTTGTGTTTCTTCTTCTGGTTCACATTCATTATCTATTGTTGTACAATAAGTTGCTTTACTAGCATTTCCTGTTATTGTTCCTGTTAATGTTAAACCATTTTTTTCATATTTTATTTCTGGAAATGTTTCTATACTAAAATTATTACCTGCGATTACATTTATTCTTGATTCATATCTTTTACTTGCTCCTTCTTCTTTAGTTGTATCATAATCTAACCATTCTTTTAATGTAAATGTTTTTGTTTCATCTCCACTTAATGAACCTGTATATAATGTATATGCTTCATAAGCATGATCTATTGTAGGATTAGTTTTAGTATTTTCATTTAAATTAGTTATTAAATTATCCATTGTATCACTTGATAATGATACTCTTACAAAATCAGCTTTTAAAGAATTATCTGTTTCATTTAAACTTTCTAAATTTATAGCATAATTAGATTCTTTATCACAAGTATTATGAATAGTAAAATTATAGCCATTGGTATTTAATCCTTCTATATCGGTTATTGGTATTTGATTAGTTAAATCAATTGATGATGATTCACTTTCTATTCTTATATTTAAACATCCACTGGTAAAAGTATTGGCTAATTCTTGTTTACCATTTATAGTTAAAAAGGCTCTTGCTAATCCTATTATTCCTATCAATAATATTATTATGCCCACGCTAAAAAATATCTTTTTCTTTTTCAATTCCATGACTATCTCCTCTTCTTTGTCTATTATAACTAACTTGCTCTACTTTTTCATTACAATCGACAAAACATTACAAAACTTCTTGTATTATAATGTGTATTATACAATGTTATATATTAATATTACAATAATATTTAGGGAAAATCAATATTTTTGTGACTATTTGCGTATATTATTTTCTTTTGGCAAATTTTTCCAGCATAATTAAATTGTGATTTTTTTATGGAAAAATATGATAGAAGTTTAGGTATTGTAGAAGAAAAAGCTAGAAATATAAGAATAAATGCAAGATTAACTCAAAAAGAATTTGGTAATATTTTAGGTATATCTAAAAGTTATTTATCAGATATGGAAAATGGATATAAAGGTTTATCTATTGAATATATTAATAAGATATGTAATTATGCTGATGTTAGTTTTGATTTTATGTTTAATTTTACTAATATAGTAGATAAAGATATAATTAAAATTGAAAAAATTAATCTTAAATTATTAGGTAATAATATTAAAACTATTAGAAAAGATTTAAATTTAACCCAAGAAAAATTAGCTAAAGAATTAAATGTTAGTAGAAGTTTAGTTACACATTATGAAAAAGGTAATAGAACTATTGCTACCGCGGATTTAAAGCAAATATGTGAACTCTCTGGTTATAGTGCTGATTGGTGTGTTGGTAAAAGTGCTAAATGTATTAAAAGAGAGAAAACAAAAAAGATTAAACCTAAAGAGTTTAAGGAACTTATGAAGAGTTGATAAAAATAAGCCGAATTTAAGCCGAATTTAAGCCGATAATTGTTTTATCGACTTTTTTAATTTTAGATTTTAAAAAAAACTATGTTATTTAAACATAGCTTTGGCAGTTCTTAACATTTGAGCAGTATAGCCATATTCGTTATCATAATAGGCTACAACTTTTACTAAATCATTATTGATACTAGTTAGTAAACCATCAACAAGTGCTCCATAGGTTTTTCCAATTACATCACTTGATACTATAGGATCATAAGTTAATTTTAAAGTTTCATTTTGATTTATTTCAAATATTTTATTTATTTCATCTATTGATGTTGGTCTATTTGGAATAAACGTTAATTCAACTAAAGAACCATCTTCGGTTGGTACTCTATATGCTCCTCCATCTAGTTTACCAGATAAGTCTGGTATTACTTTTCCTATGGCTGATGCTGCCCCAGTAGATGTGGGAACAATATTAGCTGCACACGCTCTACCACGTCTTGATGCAATACCTTTTTTATGAGCTATATCAAGAGTTGCTTGATCATTGGTATAAGCATGAATAGTTGTCATAAAACCACTTTTAATACCTATTGTTTGATTTAATACATTCGCGATAGGAGCTAAACAATTTGTAGTACAACTTGCTGCGCTTACTATAACTTCACTTCCATCTAAAATATTTTGATTAACATTATATACGATTGTTTTAACATTATCAGATTTAGATGGCGCGGATATTAAAACTTTTTTAGCACCAGCATTTATATGTTTATAAGCATCTTCATATTTAGTAAATTTACCAGTACATTCTAGTACTAAATCTATTCCTAAATCTTTCCATGGTAAATTTATGGGATCTAATTCATTATAAACTTTAATTTTTTTTATATTATTAACTACTATTGTATCATTTTCATCTTTAATTAAATCTTCATGAAAGGAACGATGAACAGTATCATATTTAGCTAAATATGCTAAATCTTTAGCATTACCTAAATCGTTAATAGCTATAATATCAAAATCAGTACCAGTAATAATTTGTCTAAAAGCTAACCTTCCTATGCGACCAAAACCATTTATTGCTACTCTAATCATTTTTTCCTCCTATAAATTCTCTTAATATACTATTTTTAGATAAATATTCACTACTAATAGGATAAAATCCTTTTAAAAATTTATATAATCTTCTGGCTTCTTCATAATATGGTGATGCTGTATCAATTGATAATAATAAAGGATCAGCATAAACTTTTAATACTCCTAATTCATATGGTAGGGCTGTATTAATTACAATGTCTGCTTGATGGGTATAAGGGAAAATATACTTTTCTTCACCATTTCGTACACTTTTCCAGTTTTTTATAGTATCAGAAGCAGTATGTCCTCTGGTTCTACTATCTCTTATAATACGCCTAATTAATCTTAAATCTAATGTTGATATATAATTGTGTCTATCTATATTTAAAGGAATAAAAGGACTTAAATATACTTTATATTTATATCTTTCAGGAATATGGGGAGTTAAGTCATCATTAAGAGTATGTAATCCTTCTATTAGTATTATGCTATTATCTTTTAATTTTATAATATGATTATGATATTCTTTATGTCCGGTGATAAAATTAAAGCTAGGTACATTTATTTCTTTTCCTTGTAATAGATTTAATAAATGATTATTTAAGAGACTTACATCAATAGAATTTAAACATTCAAAATCATAGTTTCCAAATTCATCTTTAGGATTATTTTCTCTTTCTACAAAGTAATCATCTGTTGATAAACATATAGGATCATAACCTTTACTTCTAAGATAAGATGCTAAAACTCTGGTAGTAGTAGTTTTCCCACTGCTAGATGGACCCGCGATCATGATGAATTTTTTTTCATTATTTCTTAATATTTCATTACAAGCATTTTCTATTTGTTCATTAAATTTTAACTCACATGATTCTATAAAACCTTTAATTTCATATGTACTTACTAGTGCATTTAAATTAGAAACGTAAGGTGTATGTAGTTTATTCAACCAAGCTCGACCTTCATAAAATGATTTAATAATATTTTCATGATGAACATATTCTGGTAGTTTTCCTTCAGTTAAATAACTTGGATATAACAAAACAAGACGATTATTATCTAAATATTTAATACTAAATAATTTAATATATTTTGTACTATAGGGCATGGGAACATAATAATAATTAATATAATCTTTTAATTTATATATTGAAACAATATTATCGGCTGTTTGTAAATTTTCAGATTTTTCTGGAGTTAAAGCGGCATTATAAAATGCTTCTGCTTCTTTTTTTAAGATATTATATTTTTTAAATGGGTAATCATTATCAATTATACGAGCCATTTCTTCTTTTATTTTAGATAAATCTTCAATTGTTAATGTTTTATCATATTTAATTTCGCCAAGCATTCCTCCTGGAACTGAATGTAAATAATAAATATCTGCATTAGGATAGATAGTTTTTAAAGCAACTTCAAAAATAAACATAATCGCAGCTTTATACATTTTAGTACCATCTACTGATTTACAATCAAAAAATTCAATGGTTTCATTATAGTAAGCTTTTTCACTTAATGCTAATATTTCATTATTTTTTTTTACGCCTAATACTGTATCTTTATATTTAGATTGTTTACTTATTTCTAAATATGTTGTCCCCTTAGGAACTATAATAGTTTTATTTGTATCAAATATAATTTTTATATTATTATTCATGTGTATACCCCATATTCTATTATATAATATCATATTTTTTATTTTTTGTCATAAATTTTATATAAGTTTTTAAATTATATTGAATAAAAAATTTAGTTTTTAACTATATATTATATAGGTGAAAAAAATATGAATATTGTACCAACAGTTATTGAAAGAAGTAGTAATAAGGAATATGCTTATGATTTATATTCTAGGCTTTTAAAAGATAGAATCATTTTTCTATCAGGAGAAATTAATGATAATGTTGCTAGTATTGTTGTTAGTGAACTTCTTTATTTAGATCATCAAAATCATGATGATATTTATATTTATATTAATAGTCCAGGAGGACAAGTAACATCAGGAATGGCTATTTATGATACAATAAATTATATTAAAAGCGATGTTAGAACTATTGTAATTGGTATGGCTGCCTCGATGGGTGCATTTTTACTTGCAAGTGGTACTAAAGGTAAAAGATATGCTTTACCTAATGCCGAAGTTATGATTCATCAAGTTTTAGGAGGAACTCAGGGACAAGCAACAGATATTAAAATACATGCTGAACATATTTTAAAAATGAAAAAGAAATTAAATGAAATTCTTGCTACTAATACTGGTAAAAGTATTAAACAAATAACTAAAGATTGTGAAAGAGATAATTATATGAATGCTAAAGAAGCTTTAAATTATGGTTTAATTGACGAGATATTATAAAATTTGACAAATTGGTATTTTTATGTTAAAATATCCCCTAATTAAGGGGATATGCGTATGCCATATACTAAACAGGATTTAAAAAAACTTAATCTTGATGAAACAAAACCTATTGATTCTTATCCAATTGTAAAATTAAATGTTTTTGATAATATTGATGATATTAATTTAAATGAAAAAGTTAAAGATGAATATCGTTATACTTTAGAAATTTATAAAGATTATTTAGAATCAATTACTAAACTTAATAAATCTACTCAAGATAAATTATTAAGAGATTTTAAAAATACAGAAATTATTGATAATCATACTTTAGAATCTGAAAGTTATGATAAAATAATAAGCTTTAATATTCATCATAATTCTATTTCTTTTAATTATTTATTAAGAAAGCTATTTATTGAACAAAAACCTTTAAATCAAAATATTATGGCTAAAGGATATGAAATATTAATGAGAGGTACTTCTAATGAAAAAGAAATTAAACCTAATCATAGGATAAACAATAATCATATTGTAGGATATTTTGATGAAAATGAAAAAAGAATTGATTTTTTACCAATATCTTATGATGAAATAGAATGGGCTTTAGCATATTTTATATCTTATTTTAATAAACCAGAAGTAAAAGAAGAAGAATTATTAATTAAGCCTTTCATATTGCATGGACTTCTTGCTACATTACAAATGTATGAAGATGGTAATACAAGATTAGGTAGAACTTTTCAACATTTAAAAATGTTTATGTTAACAAATAAATTCTTAGATGTTGATTTAAAACTCCCAGTGTTATATTTTTCTAGAACTTATTTACCATATCGAAAACAATATAGAGATTTAATCGCGGAAGTTGCCTTAAAACCAGATAATGAGTCTTGGAATAAATGGTTATTATTTAATTTAAGAAGAGTTCAAGATCAAATAAATTTAAATGATGTAAAATTAAGTAGAATGCTATTAAAATAATTAATTATTAGCATTTTTTTCTTGATGTTTTTTTATAAGATTTCTTATTTTAATAAAATGATGATTTACTCCACTTTTTCCTATTTGATAATCTGTTTCTAATGAAATTATATCAGCTAGTTCTTTTAGGGATACTTCAGGATATTTTTCACGATATTCCAGAACAGTTTTAGTTGTTTCTTCTAATAAACTATATAAATCATTATCTTTTAAATATTTAATTTCTTCTATTTGTTTTAAACCATTGGTTATTGTTTTTTCTTGATTTGCTAATTCACAATTATTTAATCTATTGACCATATTTTTATGATCTCTATATATACGAATATCTTCAAAATAAAAATAACTATTTGTAGCTTTAAACATTTTTATTATATCACTTATAACTTCAGCATTCTTAATATAAACCATATATTTACTATTTCTTTTTAAGTGCTTAGCATTTATATCTAAACTTTTAAATAATTTAGTTATAAAAATAGCTTCTCTATTTAAATCCGTTACTATTTCTAAATGATATCCACTTGAAGCTGGGTCATTTATTGTGCCTGTTGCTAAAAATACCCCTTCTAAATAAGCTATTTTTTCTTCTCTAGTAGAATAAAAATAATCCTCTGGTAATATTTTTTTATTGTTTTCAACAATGTTTAGAAATTTTAAAATATAATCAACTTTTTCATTTATTTCTAATATATATATTTGTTTTACTCTAAATCTTTTTTGATTACGAATAATAATCTTTGGTTTTATATTAAATATTTCTTTAAAATGGCTATATATTCGACGTGTTACACTGCCATTTTCTAAAGTAATTGATATTCCATTTTTAATATTTGCAGAAAATCGTAAAAAGCCTGATAATTCACATATTTTTTCGGCTTCATTTAAATTATTTTTTACTATTTCTTCTTTTACTTTAATAGTATATGTCATAAAATTCCTTTTCTTTCTATTCTTTTTCCATTAAAACTGAAAATATAAGATACGCTGTTTTTAAGGTATCATGCCTTAAATAACCATCTTCAACAGTATATATTTTATCTTTTATTATTCTGACTTTCATTTTCTTTAAATTTTTTTCATCTAATAAAACTGGATCTTTTTGCTCTTCTGTTGCATATTTAGAAACAATTTCTTCAGGTATGTCTACATTGTTAGCTAAGACAGTATTTATGCCATTTGGCCCAAGATACTCATTTAATATTTTTACATGATCACTAACTTTATAGTTATCTGTTTCGCCTGGTTGAGTCACTAAATTACATATATAAAGTTTTGGCACTTTGCTATTTTGTATTGCTTTTACTACTTCTTTAATAATGATATTAGGAATAATACTTGTTAATAAACTGCCTGATGAAAATATTATTAAATCTGATTCTTGTATGGCTTTAATGACTTCAGGATTTGCTTTAACTTTTTTATCATATGTTATTTTTTTTATTTTCTTTTTACATTTGGTAATGCTTGTTTCTCCATATATTCTTCTATTATCTTCAGTTATTCCCACTAGTTCAACATTATTTTCAGTAATTGGTAATATTTTACCTTCAATATCTAAAAGCTTGGCTAATACAGGTATGGCATCCGCAAAGTTTCCTTTTTGTTCTAATAGAGCCGTTAATAAAAGATTTTTCACGGAATGATTTCCTAGACTTCGAGATTGTTTAAACCGATAATTCATTAAGTTTACTATATCTTTATCAGTATTACTCATAGCAAGCATAACTTTGGAAATATCCCCGACTGCTGGGATTTTAAAATCCTTTCTTAATCTTAAAGTGGAGCCTCCATTATCAGAAACAGAAACAACTGCGGTTATATCTATAGGAAACAACTTTAAACCTTTTAATATTTGGGATAGCCCTGAACCACCACCAAAAATAATTATCTTTTTCATATACATCACTAATATAACTTTACCACATAATCAAAAAAAAAAGAACATTTTATGCAAAAAATGTATGTTTTTGTTGTTTTTTTCTATTTATAGTTCTAATTTAAATATGGATTAAAATAAAAATTTAAGTTTTTATTGTTTTTTATTTATTTTATTGTAATTATTTTTCATTATAGATAATATAAAATTAGAATTTCGTACATTTCCTGTTTTTACCTTTTTATGTAGTTTTATATTTGATATTTTTTTTAATTTTTAATTTTTTTATTTTAGGTAGAATGTTTTATTTTAGATGTTTTATTTTTTTGGCTTCTCTAATTTTATTTATATATAATAAATCTTCTTTTAGTGTATACCATTTAATTTGTATGTCCTCTTCTTTTTTTGTTCTATTTGGATTGTTTTTTAAATTTCGATCGTAACACTTTATATTTAAAGCACTAACTGTTAAGTATAGAGGGTTATTATCTTTATATTTTAATAAATATTCTAATATTTCATCATTTGTAGCCCATATAAATTCACTCGGTGTTCCATAAATTAGAGCATTACAATCATATGATTGTTTTTCTGTGCCTTGAAATATGAACCTAATTAAAAGTTTATTTTTAATATAATAATTGTTAAGTATATCTTTTAATAATTTAATATCATCGATATGATAACTTATATAAGTTTTAGCATTTACTTTTTTCCCTTGATATATTCCATTCATAAAATTGTCTAATATTTCAATTGTTTCTTTATCCACTCCTATTGTATTTAAAAAATTATAAAATTGATATTTATTTTCTTGATGCATGGAACACTCATATCCCGTTTTAATACTTACACCTTTTATATTATCATTTATTTTTATTTTTATATCAGCTTTTTCTAAATATTTACTTTTCCAACAAGTTATTTTACTATTACTATTAACATTATTAAAAATTTTATATATTAATTCTTGAGCATTTTGTGGTAAATCTTTTATTGTTTTGTTATTGAACATGTTAACAAATTTTAGCTCATTTTGTATACCATTTGATATTTGACTCATTTTATTTCACCTCAAATGTGTATAATAACATATTTGAATGTAGTTTTTTGTCGAATTATGTATTTTTGTTTTATTTATGGGTTAATTTGGTTTTAAAAATTATTGTAAGGAGATTTTTTATTATTAACAAAAAAATTATAGTCTTTTTGATATTTTTTTTGATATGAATATTGTTTTTTGAACTAAAAAATTATAATATTCAATTTATTTAAAGTTATTACCATATCGCTTTATTTAAATAAATTATTGCAAAAAAAAACTAGCAACTTCCTATTTTCGCAATAAACTATTTTCGGCGTTCTAGTGCTTAACTTCTCTGTTCGGGATGGGAAGAGGTGTGTCCACTAGGCTATCGTTACTAGTAAAAGGATTTTGTCCTTTAAAAACTTGATAATGCTTAAACTCTATTCAAATTAATAAATAATTAAGTTAAATCCTCGATTTATTAGTACTGGTCAGCTCAACGTATCACTACGCTTCCACACCCAGCCTATCAACCTTGTAGTCTACAAGGAATCTTACTTCACAAAGAATGGGAAAATTCATCTTGGAGGAGGCTTCCCGCTTAGATGCTTTCAGCGGTTATCCCGTCCATACATAGCTACTCTGCGCTGCAACTGGCGTTACAACAGATACACCAGAGGTATGTCCAATCCGGTCCTCTCGTACTAGGATCAGCTCTCCTCAA
>CANRBQ010000031.1 GCA_947628905.1 uncultured Bacilli bacterium | reverse complement strand
ATGGAAAATTCAATTAGAGTAGTAAAAGAATGGTTAGAAGATAGTGCTAAACATGGACTAGAAAATTACATTGACGATGTTAAATTTGAAGCTGAAGAGAAAGCAACAGAAAAAGAAAAAGTATCAATAGCTAAAAAGATGCTTAACAAAAAGATGACCATAAATGATATTATGGAATTAACAGGCCTAAGTAAGAAACAAATATTAAGTTTAAAATAATATAGTCAAATATCATTGCTTGCATTTATACTATAATATATGATAAAATAAGCCCAGGTTGTGATTTATATGTCAAAAGAACTATTAGCTCCCGCAGGAAATATGGCATCCTTAAAAATGGCAATCCATAATGGGGCTGATGCTGTTTATCTCGCAGGCAAAGATTTTGGAGCTCGAAAATATGCTGAAAATTTTAGTAACAAAGAATTAGAATATGCTGTATATTATGCCCATTTATATGGTGTAAAAATATATATTACAGTAAATACAATTATTTATGAAAATGAATTAGATAATTGTTTAGAATATATCACATTTTTATATAATCTTGGAGTAGATGCCATCATTGTTCAAGATCTCGGATTAATAAAACTTATTAGAAAGTATTTGCCTGACATGGAAATTCATGCCTCAACTCAAGCTCATACTCATAATATTGAACAAATAAAACTTTTAGAATCTCTTGGAGTTAAAAGAGTAGTTTTGGGAAGAGAATTAAGCTTAGAAACAATAAATAAATTAGATACAAAAATGGAACTTGAAATATTCATACATGGTGCCTTATGTATTTGTTATTCAGGTGAATGTCTATTATCTTCTTGCCTATTAAATAGAAGTGGTAACCGTGGTGAATGTGCTGGACTATGCCGTGTTTTATATAATCTAAAATCTAACGAAAAAAAAATTATTTCCAATAAATATTTATTAAGTCCTAAAGAACTTAATACAACCAATTATATAGAAGAAATTAAAAATAGCAAAGTTACAAGTTTAAAAATAGAAGGACGTATGAAAAGTCCTGAATATGTTGGATATATTACTCATTTATATCGCAAACTTTTAGATAATCCTAATTATAATTTAACAGATACCGAAATATTTAATTTAAAAAGTCTTTATAATCGAGGCTTTACCAAAGGATATCTATTTAATAACTCAGATAATGAATTTATTAGTTTAAATTCTTCTAATCATCAAGGAGTAGAAATTGGTGATATAATTAAAGTCAATCCTAAAAGAATTAAAATTAAATTAACTCATGATTTACATCAAGAGGATGCTATAAGATTACCAAATAATAAAGGTATGTATATTAATTATTTATATAATGAAAAAGGACTTTTAATAAATTCTGCATCTCGTGGAGATACTATTTATATTGAAAACAAAGTTAATTTAAAAAGTCTTGGGCAAGTAAAATTAACTATTAACAATAATTTAAAAAAAGAAATAGAAAATTATCACCCTAAAAAAATAAATATAAATTGTGAAATAAAAGCTAAATTAAATGAGCCTCTTAAAATTAAATATTTTGATGATTTAAATGAAGTAGAATATGTTGGTGATATTATTGCTAGTTCTATTAGTATGCCAATCACCAAAGAAAGAATCATTAAAGCTTTAAATAAGTTAGGCAATACTCCTTTTAATTTAAAAGATATAAAATGTCATATTGATTCTAATATTTTTATTCCCATTAGTACTTTAAATGAAATTAGAAGAAATTTAATTACTGAACTTATAAATAAAAGAACAAAAACTACCAATAATTTAACCATAAAAAGAATAAAAGAATCAAACGTAAGAGCTAAAACTACCATTAAAATAAGTGCTCTTGCTCGTACTAAAGAACAAATAGAAACATTACTTAAAAATAATATAGAATATATTTATCTAACAAATGAACAATTATATAACGAATATAAAAAATACTCAAATGTGTATTTAAGACTTAATCGTGTCATGGAAAATTATCCTAATTATCAACAAGAGAATCTATTAATTGGAGAAACTGGTAGCCTAAAATATACTAAAGAGAATAATGTCATCACAGACTATTATTTAAATGTTGTTAATTCTGAATATATTAAATTATTAAATACATTTAATGTTTCAAGAATAACTTTAAGTCCTGAATTAAATATAGAAAATTTAAAATTAATATTAAATAACATAAATAATATTTCTGTTGAAATAATTGGCTATGGTTCTTTAGAATATATGATTATGAAATATAAATTATTAACTAATATGAATTTACCTAAAAATAAAGACTATTATTTAGAAAATAATAGCCAAGATAAACTATATGTTATTGAGGATAATTATACGCATATTTTAGGTAATAAAAAGATTAATTTAATAAATAATATAAAAGAACTAGAAAATATAGGCATAAATGTTTTTAGATTAGAATTATTTAATGAAAATGCTCAAGAGATAACCGAAATTATTAATCAAATAAATAAAATACTATCTAATTAAAAAAGAAAAGCTTATCTTTTCTTAAAATTTTCTATATAATCCTATAGCTTTTCCTAAAATAGTTATATTATTAAAAATTAAAGGAGCCATTGTATCATTTTCAGGTTGTAACCTAAAATGATCTTTTTCTTTATAATAAGTTTTTAAAGTAACTTCATTTTCATCTGTCATAGCAACAACAATGTCTCCATTGCGGGCAGTACTTTGTTTTTGAACTATTACTACATCACCATCAAATATTCCAGCATTAATCATTGATTCTCCACTTACATTTAAAGTAAAAATAGTTTCTTTCGCAGGAATAATACTAGCCGGTAAAGTAAAGAATTCATTTGGTCTTTCTATTGCTTCAATTGGTGAACCAGCAGTAATTTTACCCAATAAAGGAACTTTAACTAATTCTTCATCTTTCTTTTCATATTCATTATCTACTAAGATTTCCATCGCTCTAAATTTATTATTATCAACTTTTAAATAGCCGGCATTAACCAATTTTTTTACATGAGTATGAACAGTCGCCGGACTTGATAAACCTAAACCTTTACCAATCTCTCTAATAGATGGGGGATATCCATGCTGAGCTGAATATTTTTTAATAAAATCTAAAACATTATTTTGCTTCTCTGTAATTTGTTTTAATTTTTCCATAAGAATTTTACCTCCATTTAAATAATAACACAAAAACGTATGATTGTCAAACAATTGTATTTTAAGATTTTTTCATAATTGGAAATTTCTTATATAAAAAATCATCTGTATAAACTTTATCATAATATCTTCCAACAAATGTTAAAGGTTCTTTATTAATACTTCTAAATTTCATTCTTCCTAAAGCTGTATAAGTAATAATAATATCTAACATAATAAAAATAAAAACAATATAATATATAATATTACCAATTTTAAGAGGTATTTTCTCTAACAAGTGGGAAATAAAAGGATATATAACTTTCATTAAAATTAAACCCCCAATACCCCAAAATATCATATATGGTATTGTTGTTCTCCCCATAATATTTAAAAATCTTTTTGAATAATCCCAAAACTTAATCCCAAACCCATATTCTGCAATAAAACTAGTTAAAAACTCAGTAACACCTCCAATAATCGCACTATATAACCAAGTTTTAAAAATACTTCTTTTCTCATTGTTTTTTCCTAAAAAAACAACAAAAATACATACTCCCAATCCATAAATTGGACTAAAAGGACCATAAATAAGCCCATCTCTTGATTCCCAACTATTAGTTTTAATAAAATGTAATATTTCTTCATAATAAGTTCCAATTAAACAACCTAATAAGAAAAAAATAAATATTTTTTTAAAACAATAACCCTCTGCAAATTTCTTATTTTTAACTTCCACTTAAAACTCATACCTTCCTTAATACTAATAAAAATATTATAACAACTTTTTTTACTAAGTAAAAGACCTTTACACTTTTTTTCCTCTAAAATTCTATCATAAAAAAATATTTTTTTAAAACTAAATTTATCTCTTGAACGAACACATGTTTTTGCGATATAATGTTCGTGTAAGGAGTGATAAAAATGAAAAAAGTATTAATTAATTATGGAGGAGCAATAGTCTTATATTTAGTTATTTTTATAGGAATCGTCGCAGTAAGTGAAAGACTAACCTATATTAATAATTATGATACCCAAATATCTATAAACAAATAAATAAAACTATAATAAAAGTAATATTTTGTGTTATAATAATACAAGAGGTGTCCTATGGAATATAAAAAATATGAATATCCATCATTTAATATTTATACCGTAAAAACAAATAGATTTAAAACTTGTCATATGGAAATAATATTTAAAGATGAAGTAAAAAAAGATGATATGATGAGCAAAGTAATGTTAAGTGATATTATGACTGATTGCAGTGCTATTTATCCTAGTCGTAAAGAAGTAGTAAAAAAACTTGAAGAATTATATCAAGCTAGTTTTTATGGCGTAACTAATAAAGTTGGTGATACTTTCTTAACATCATTTGTTTTATCATTCATAAATCCTGAATATGTAAAAGATAAAACTTATCTTTCAGAAATAATAAAATTACCTTTTGAAATGATTATGCATCCCTTTATTAATGCCGATGAATTTAATATTAAAAATTTTAATATTGTAAAGAATAGATTACATGATGAAATATTAGCTATTAATGAAGATATAAGTCGCATTTCAGTTAAAAAAGCTCTAGAAAAACTTGAAGGAGAAACTTCCAGTAAAATGAATATTTTAGGAACAATTGAAGAACTAGAAGAAATGAGTCCTAAAAAACTAAGTGAAGCTTATACTAAATTAATAAATACTAATCTTTGTGATATATTTATAATTGGTAATTTAGACATGGATAAAGTAGCCAATTTAATTTATAAAAATTTTAAAAATCCTGTAATTAAAACTAAAGAAACTAATTTATATGTTGAAAATAAAACTACTAAATTAAAAAAGTTTAAAGAACCAAGTAAATTTTTAGAAACTAATTTAGTTAATATATATAATATTGAAAATCTAACCCCCAAAGAAAAAACTATTACTTTTTATTTTTATAACTATCTTTTAGGTGGAGGAGGCTTAAATACTAAGCTATATCAATTATTAAGAGAAAAAAATAGTTTATGCTATGGAGTAAAAAGTATGTATTTAAAATATGATAATTTACTTATGATTGAAACATCTATTGCTAAAAAAAATCTAAAAAAAGCTAATCATCTAATTTCTCAAGCAATGAAAGAAATGGTAGAAGGTAAATTTACAGAAGATGAATTAAATAGTGCTAAAGAAAGCTTTATATTTTCTCTTAATTTAGCTTTAGATAATCCAGCAGGTATTATAAATAATTATGTTTTTCATATTTTAGATGATCTTCCCCTTATTGAAGAGCGTATTAAATTAATAAAAGATATTACCAAAGAAGAAATTATCAAAGTTGCTAAAAAAGTAAAACCAACTATAGAATTTGTTCTAGAAGGAGAGGACAGCAATGGAAACAATTAAACTTAAAGGATTAGATGAAGAAATATATTATACGCTTAGTAAAGATAATCTTCCAATTTATATCTGGAAAAATGAATATGCCAAAAGTTTTTACTTATCCTTAAATGTTAAATATGGTTCTATTCATACAGAATTTCAAATTAAAAATAAAAAATATAAAGTTCCTAATGGGATAGCTCATTTCATGGAACACATTAAATTTAATATTGATAAAGATCATACTGCTAGTGATTTATTTGATCCCTTAGGCAGTGATATAAATGCTTTTACCACCTATAAATTTACTAGCTATTTAGTATATGGTACAAATAAAATAGAAGAGAATTTAAATAATTTATTAGATTATGTTTATAATCCTTATTTTACTAAAGAAATAATAAAAAAAGAAAAAGGTATAATTGCATCAGAAATAAACATGGGAAAAGATCAACCATTTAATAGATTATATAATGAATTTAATAAATGTATATATCATAAAGAAAAATTTAAAAACTTAATTACAGGCGAAGTAGAAGATATTAAAGATATTGACTTAAAAGATATTGAACTTATTTATGATACTTTCTATCATCCTAAAAATATGTTTTTAATAGTTACTGGGAATGTAAATCCTTATGAAATAGAAAAAATAGTTAATGAAAATTTAGCTAAAAAAGATTTTAAAGAATATCTAAATCCTAGTATAATTAAAACAAGAGAACCCAGCAATGTAGTAAAAAAAGAACATATTATCAATGCTAGTGTTGAAGTACCTAAAGCTAAAATTGGTTTAAAATTAAATAAAAAACCATTTAAAAATATTGATGATATTAAATTAAATATTATATTAAGTATTCTTTTAGCAAGTAATTTTGGAGATACTTCTGATTTAAAAGAAGAATTACTTCAAGAAGGTTTAATTACTTATTTAAATGCGAATAGAATAATAGAAGAAGATTATGTAATAATTGATATAACAATAGAAAGTAAATATTTAGATGAAAGTATTAAAAGAATTATAGAAAAATTAAATAATCTTGCAATAGATGAAGAAGATTTAAAAAGAAAAATTAATTCTTCTATAGCTAATCTTGTAACTAGTTATGAATCAACTGAAAACGTTAATAATTTATTACAAAACTATTTAATTTATTATGGTTATATAATCGATAATTTAAAAGAAATATATGAAACAATTACTCTTGATGATATAAAAAATATTATTGACAAAATAAATACTAAAGATATGACTATTGTAAAAATGTTTAAAGAATAGACTTAATAGTTTATTTTTTTTAATTCAAATAAAAAAGACTATTTTTTAGCCTTTTTAACGATTATAGAACTCAACAATTAATGATTCATTAATCTCAGAATTTAATTCACTTCTTTCTGGAAGTCTTACATAAGTTCCAGCCATTTTATTCTTATCAAAAGTAACATATTGAGGTAAAGTAGTTCTTCCTTCCATTGCTGCTTTAATCGCAGGATGATCTAATGAATTTTCTTTAACTGCAATAATATCACCAGGTTTACAAGAATAAGAAGGAATATTAACTTTTACTCCATTAACTGTAATATGTCCATGATTAACAACTTGTCTAGCTCCACGTCTAGTATTAGCAAGTCCCATTCTAAATACTAAATTATCTAAACGAGACTCTAATAATCTAAGTAAATTTTCACCAGTTACACCTTTCATTTTAGAAGCTTTTTCAAATAATCTTCTAAATTGTTTTTCATTTAAGCCATACATAATTCTAACTTTTTGTTTTTCTTGTAATTGTACTCCGTATTCACTTAATTTCTTACGACGATCATTACCATGTTGTCCAGGTGCATATGGACGACGCGCTAAATCTTTTCCATTTTCTAAAGTAGAAAAGTTAAGTCTTCTAGACTTACGATAAGCAGGTCCTGTATATCTTGCCATTTAATATTCTCCTTTCTATTAATCTAAATACAAAGGAATTGTTAAATCTTTTTATAGGGAGTTTACTTAAATAATTTCCTTAGGGCAGTCCAAAGTACTTTTACACCAATAGGTAGCAAACACATTATAAATAAGAAATAACACTGCCATGTACTTGCATTAATAATTATACACATTTTTTATAATATGTCAAACAAATTATATGAAAATAACTGTATTTAAGACTAAATTTACTTTAAAATTAATTTTTTTGCTAAAACAGTTCTACTTAAATCATTATATGTTCCTTCAAAAGGTACTCCCATAAATAATTGATACATCTCTTGTAATTTGTCTTGTTCCCCAAAAATAAATGTCCCCGTAGGAATATAAAATATTTTATCTATTATTTCTTTATTATTTTGCATCTTGATTATAATAATAGCTTCATCTGTACTTCTAATAGAATAATTATTATCTTCTTCTACTGAAATATCCGCAATAATTATTTTTTTAGGTATACTATACTTTATATTTTCATAAAAGACAATTTTTCTAGTCTTATCTTCATATAATCGACTTTCAATAACATATCTACCATTAGCTTTTGTAAAAATATTTGTAATTTTATAATCCATATTTTAAACCTCCTTCAAATTAATTTTAACTCACTAAAATTATTTTGTAAATGTCTTTTTTAAATAATCAGAAAGCTATAAATAAACAAATGTTCGAAAACAAGTTGACAAAATACTTTTTTTATGATAAATTGAAGATGCACTAATGGAAAGGAAATAATTATGAAACAAATAAAAGAAGAAAAGAATAAAGATAAGGCGTTGGAACAAGTTCTTGCAGATATAGAAAAACAATTTGGCGCAGGAGCTATTATGAAATTAGGAAGTGATGAACACACCAAAATAGATGTTACATCCAGTGGCTCTTTAGCATTAGATATT
Source organism: uncultured Bacilli bacterium (assembly GCA_947628905.1). Taxonomy (GTDB): domain Bacteria; phylum Bacillota_I; class Bacilli_A; order RF39; family UBA660; genus Caccenecus. The sequence goes on along the minus strand of CANRBQ010000031.1, from coordinate 6,126 downwards.
GCCTTAGGTGTTGGAGGATTTCCCAAAGGACGTATTATTGAAATATATGGTCCTGAATCTTCTGGAAAAACCACGATTGCTTTACAAGCCATCGCTGAAGTTCAAAAACTTGGAGGAAGAGCCGCCTTTATTGATGCTGAGCATGCTTTAGATCCTGTATATGCTAAAGCTCTTGGAGTAGATATCAATGAACTTTTATTGTCCCAACCTGATACTGGCGAGCAAGCATTAGAAATCTGTGAAGCTTTAGTGCGTAGTGAAGCCGTTAATATTATTGTTATTGATTCTGTCGCCGCGTTAGTACCTCAAGCTGAAATAGATGGGGAAATGGGAGACTCTCATGTAGGTCTTCAAGCAAGATTAATGTCTCAAGCTTTAAGAAAACTTTCTGGAACCATAAATAAAACTAAAACCACTGCAATATTCATAAATCAATTAAGAGAAAAAGTAGGAGTAATGTTTGGCAATCCTGAAACTACCCCTGGTGGCCGTGCTCTTAAATTTTATGCTACAATTAGATTAGATATCCGCAGATCCGAACAAATAAAAATGGGCGATCAAGTAATAGGCAACAAAACCAATATTAAAGTTGTTAAAAATAAAGTAGCACCACCATTTAAATCCGCTACTGTAGATATCATGTATGGAGAAGGAATTTCGCGAGAAGGAGAACTAATCGATATTGCCTCATCTTTAGACATTATGGAAAAAAGTGGTGCATGGTATGCATATAATGGTGAAAAAATAGGGCAAGGCAAAGAAAATGTTAAATTATATTTAAAAGAAAATCCTACATTACGTGATGAAATAGAAGAAAAGGTAAGAGAACATTATGGTTTTGTAGATAAAATAAAAGAAAAAAAAGAAAGAAAAGACTAATAATTCAAATAGTAAGTTAAAAAAACTACCAATTTTTCCTTGCACATTTTAAAAATAACCTTTATAATTAAATTATAGATGATTATATCTATTGGAATAGGAGATTTTAAAATGGATTTTGATTTAATGTCCATTTTAACTCTTGTAATTGGATTTTTTCTTGGTTTTATGATTATGGTAATTACCAATGTAATTAAAAGTAATCAAAATGAAAATAAAGCTAATAAATTAATTGAAGATGCCAAAATTGAGGCAGATAAACATAAAAGAGACTCTTTAATGGAATTGAAAGAAGAATCTCATCGTTTAAAACAAGAAACTGAAAAAGAAATTAAAGAAAAAAAAGCGGAAATAAAAGAAAATGAAAATAGACTTATGCAACGTGAGGCTTCTCTTGATAAAAGGGAAGAGATACTCCAAAAAAGAGATTCCGTCTTAGATGACAAAGAAAATAATTTATTAGCCAAACAAAAAGAAATACAAGAAAAAGAGCTTAAAATGGATGAACTCTTAAAACAAGAATTAACTGAATTAGAAAGAATTGCTAAGTTTTCAAAAGAAAAAGCTCATGATTTAATTATGAAACGCGTTGAAGAAGATATGGCTAGAGAAATAGTGGACTATATCAAAGAAACTGAACGTGTTGCTAAATTAGAAGCTCATGAAAAAGCTAAACAAATAATTGTTGCTAGTATGGAACGCTATGCCGAAGATGTAGCAAACGAGCAGACTGTCAGCACTATTGACTTACCAAATGACGAAATGAAAGGCCGTTTAATAGGAAGAGAAGGAAGAAACATTCGTACTATCGAATCAGTAACAGGAGTAGATTTAATTATAGATGATACCCCTGAAGCTATTGTTATTTCTTCATTTGATCCTTTAAGACGTGAAATTGCCAAAGTAACAATTGAAACTCTAATCAAAGATGGTCGTATTCATCCAGCCAGAATTGAAGAAGTTTATGATAAAGTATCAAAAGATATTAACACTAAAATCATGGACATCGGTAATCAAGCTATTTATGACTTAGGCATTGGCAAAATGGAACCAGAACTAATTAATTTAGTAGGAAAGCTTAAATATCGTTCTAGCTATGGTCAAAATGCTTTACAACATTCTATTGAAGTCGCCAATTTAACAGGATTAATGGCTCAAGAATTAGGAGAAAATGTTGCTTTAGCTAAAAGAGCGGGCTTACTTCACGATATTGGCAAAGCTATTGACTTTGAAGTAGAAGGAAGTCATGTTGAAATCGGTGCCGATTTAGCTCGTAAATTCCATGAAGATGATGTTGTTTTAAATGCTATAGAATCCCATCATGGAGATAAAGAAGCAAATTATGTTATTTCTGTATTAGTAGAAATCGCGGATACTTTATCTGCTGCCCGTCCAGGAGCACGTAATGATACCATGGATAATTATATGAAACGTTTAAGTCAATTAGAAGAAATAGGTAATTCTTTTGAAGGCGTTGAAAAGACTTTTGCCGTTCAAGCAGGTCGAGAAATTCGCGTTATGGTAAAACCAGATGAAGTTGATGATGCCAAAAGTTTCAAAATGGCTCGTGATATCAAGGAACGAATTGAATCTGAAATGCAATATCCTGGAACTATCAAAATTAATGTCATTAGAGAAACTAGAGCAATTGAAGAAGCAAGATAAGCTTCTTTTTTTCTGTTAATTAAAAAATGCATATTTTAATCAAATTTTTCCACCCTAATATTAGGTGAATAAAATGAAAAAAACATCTATTTCTTTTGGCCTAGTAAACATCCCTGTAAATATTAATCCTATAATCAAAAACAATGATATTTCTTTTAATCAATTACATAAAAAATGTTTATCTCGTATCAAATATATTAAATATTGCCCTCATTGTAAAAAAGAAGTTAAACAAGCTGACATAATAAAAGGTTATGAATATGAAAAAGATGATTATATTACTTTAACTCAAGAAGAACTAAATAATCTTAAAGAAGAAGATGAAAAAACAATAGAAATAATTGGATTTATTGATATAAAAGAAGTAGATCCAATATTTATGGAGAAAAGTTATCTTGTAAGCCCTCCAAGCAAAAGTAAAGCTTTTAGTTTATTTAAAGAAGCTTTAAAAGAAACAGGTAAAATAGCTTTAGCCAAAACTATTATTAGTACTAAATTTTATTATTGTCTTCTTCGTTTAACAGATGATGGTCTAGTTATGAACACTTTATATTTTTTAGAAGAAGTAAATATTCCTGAATTAGTAAGTGATGCCAAATTTACTAAAAAAGAATTAGATTTAGCTATTGAACTTATCAATTCTTTAAAAATTAAATTTATTCCAGAAGATTTAATTGATGAATATCAAATAAAAATAAAAAAAGCTTTAGATTCAAAACTAGAAGGTCAAAAAATTAAAAAACCTAAAGTTAAGCAAACTAAAAATATTAAAGATTTAATGACAGCTTTAGAAATGAGTTTAAAAAATGTTTAATGAAAAAGATTTAAAACCAATGCTTTTAAAAGAAGTTAAAAAACCATTTCAAGATGAAAATTATATATATGAACTTAAATTTGATGGTATTAGGGCTATTATATATGCTAGTAAAAATGCCTTAGTAATAAAAAGTCGCAATGGAAAAGATATAACTAATACTTATCCTGAACTTAAAAATATAAAAGATATTATAGGTAATAAAAAAGTTATTTTTGATGGTGAAATAGTTACAATTGATAATAACAAAACTAGTTTTAAGAAACTTCAAGAAAGAAATAATTTAAAAAATCCCCATACTATTAAAAAATTAACTAAAAAAATACCTGTAGCATTTATAGCATTTGATATTTTATATGAAAATAAAGAACTTATCACACTACCTTTAGAAAAACGTCAAAAACTTTTAAATAAATACCCTAATAATAACTTTTTTATTAAATCTAAAACCTATAAAAATGGTCAAAAACTATTTAATGAAGTAAAAAAGTTAGGTTTAGAAGGAATAGTAGCCAAAGAAAAAACAAGCTTATATTATCCTGGAAAACGCGTAGATAGTTGGTTAAAAATAAAAAATATCAAAGAAGAATATTTTTACGTTCATGGTTTTACTTTTAATATTAATAAATATAGTTTAATACTAGGTGAATATAAGAATAAAAAATGGTATTATGTTGGGAAAGTAAGTGTTATGCCCAATACAGATATTATTAACAAACTTTTAAAATTAAGTAAAAGAAAAAATATATTAATTAATTATGATGAAGAAGTAACATTTGTAAGACCCATATATAAAGTATTAGTAAGTTTTCTAGAAAAAACCGAAGATGGAAAATTAAGACAACCTGTATTTAGAGATTAATTAAAAAAATAAGCTAAGCACTTATTTTTTATTAAACTTTATTAACTTCCATTATAACTGGTAAAATAATAGGTCTTCTACCTGTAAGTTCATTAATAAAAGGATATAATTCTAAAATAATTTGATTTTTTAAATCTGTATAATTATAAGGCCCAACACTAAGACATTTAGTAACTATCAAAGATATTTTATGTTCAATTTTACTTATTAATTCAGGATTTTCATTAACCATTATAAATCCTCTTGTTGTAACATTTGGTTTAATTAATAATTGTCTTGTTAAAGTATTAATATTCAAAATCGTAACTAAAATACCATCACTAGACATTAATTTTCGATCTTTAATAACTTGAGAACCAATATCTCCAATTCTAGAACCATCAACATAAACATCTCCATTTTTAACAGTATCACCTCTAGTTACAATTCCTTTATTTAAGTTTATTACATCCCCATTTTTACAAATAAAGATATTTTCTTTCGGAATTCCACAAGATTCTGCAATTTGTCCATGTTGTTTTAACATTCGATATTCTCCATGCATTGGCATAAAATATTTTGGATTAATTATTCTAAGCATCCATTTAAGTTCTTCTTCTTTAGCATGACCAGAAGTATGAACATCATTAAATGTTTTATTCGTATAAACCTTAACTCCCTTTAAATATAACTTATTTATTACTCTATTAATACTTGCAGCATTTCCTGGAATAGGGGAAGAAGAGAAAACAACTAAATCATCAGGCATCAAAGTAATTTGCTTATGAATACCATTGGCAATTCTTGATAAAGCGGCTAGAGGTTCTCCCTGAGTTCCTGTACAGAGAATACAAATTTCTTTTTTCTTTAAACTTTTAGCTTGATTATTATCAATAAATATTGACTTATCTTCTATAAGACCATTATTTATGGCTAATTCTATACTTGTTTCCATAGAACGCCCAAAAATAATAATTTTCCGATTATTTTTTCGACAAGTTTCAACAATATGTTTAATTCTAAAAATATTAGAAGCAAAAGTTGCAATAATAACTCGTCCATAATGTCTTGATACAATATCATTTAAAGCTTCATCTACACTAGATTCACTTTTAGAAAATCCCGGAGATAAAGCATTAGTAGAATCACTAAGTAAAAGAGTAACACCTTTTTTACCTAATTCTGCCATTTTATGAATATTAGCCATTGGCCCAATAGGTGTTAAATCAAACTTAAAATCTCCTGTTTCAAATATAGTTCCATTAGGCGTATGAATAGCAATAGCAAAAGAACCAGGAATAGAATGTGTTGTAGCTACAAACTCTATCATAAAATACTTAGTTTTAATTACAGTATCTTCTGTAACAATTTCAATATTATTATAATTAATATTTCTATCCGTAAGTTTTTTCACTATTAAATCCGCGGCAATCTTAGAAGCATATATCTTTGGAATATTAACACTATTTAAAAGAAAAGAAATGCCTCCAATATGATCTTCATGTCCATGAGTTATAACTAAACCTTTAATTTTATCTTCATTTTGTTTTAAATAAGTAACATCTTGTATAACATAATCTATACCTAACAAATCATCTTCAGGAAACATAACCCCAGCATCAATAATTATTATTTCATTGTTATGTGTTACTACATACATGTTTTTACCAACTTCGCCTAAACCACCTAAAGCAACAATAGACGTAGTGATATTATCATTTTTCATTAAAAATCTTCCTTTCAAAAAATAAAGTTAAATAACTGTTACTAATTATACTCTTATTTCCTTAATTTGTCTACCCAAACTTTTAATCAAAAGAAACTCCTGGTTACAATTCACAGCTAAAAGGTAGAAAAAATAAAATTCTGTCTTTTTAAATGTTGATAAGTAAAGAAATTAAGGGTAGTTATCCACATAATGCAATTT
>CANRBQ010000030.1 GCA_947628905.1 uncultured Bacilli bacterium | reverse complement strand
TGGACTATGTATGGATTAGATGTTGTTCCTATAGTATCTTTTGATTCAGCATCAAATTTAAACTGAGTATCGGCTTTAAGATTTATGACAGGACGTAAACCACAATAACCATTGACTTGACCATTTCTTATATCACCATTGTAATTAATCATAAAAACTGCTGAATTACCCCGTTCATTTACAATAAATGGAGATATCGTCCAATATGGATCACTATGATTATTCAAATAATAACTAGTATTATTTTGAAAATACAATCCTCCTGCAAATGTTGCTTCGTCGGCTGTTATTAATCCTACCGGCCATGTTAAGCTTTTTGTTCCGATTACAGTTGTTTGTGTTATTGCTTCTATGCCAGTTGCCCCAGTATATGTGAAATAATCACTATTTATTGTTGTTGAATGACTACATTTAAATGTTGGAACTGATTTATTACTTGGACTTGGATCATTTCCTCCTGGTCTCAATCTTAAATGAGCTCCATAATATATTCCCGATGATCCAGGTCCTCCATCATCATTTTCTTTTCCCCATGATGTTGATGGATTTGTTGAATTTCTTCTATCATTGCAAAATCCAGCATTTGGATCTATTTTCCCATTTCCACTTGCAAATTCATCTGATAAATTATCATTAAACCATGTATTTAATGCTGCTAATGCTGGGCTTTTTGTAGCATTAATACCATATCCATGGGATTGGCCTTTTATATATTCAAAACCTACATACTCTGATCTATTATAAAGGTTATTATACCAAACGGCTGCTTTGTTTATTAAAGCATCTAAACCGCTTGTTGTATATCCATTATCACTTGTTGCTGGACTTCCTTCACCTGAATATATTAATCGAAGTGTACCGTCACCATTGATTCTTATAATTCGCCAATATATATCTTTCCCACTTCCACTAGTGCCTGTGGTTCCAAACTTAACCCAATTATTATTTACTCTTCCTCTAAAATAATATGTTGTTCCAAAATCATCTTCATCTGAATATAATGTATCACTATAATCTGCTGTCTCTATTGTTCCAAACCCACCTGTTTCTCCTGGCACTGCTTTCTTTCCTAAATTTGCTAATGTCTTTTCTGATGCTGTCTTTATTTTGCTAAAATATAAATAACATTTATCATTAGTATGTAATTCTTTAAATACAAAGTTATTATTTATAGTAGTAAGAACATCATGTATTTCTTGATCTCCTCTTTTACAATAGCTTTTTGCTTCGTCTATTTCATATTCACTTGCACTTGGCACAGTATCTGTTGGAGTTTCGTCTTCTCCATTAACTATATACATAGATAAACTATTATATTCTTCTTTATCTATATTATCTTCTTTTATTTGATAAGCTTTATTATTTGGTATTAATAATATTATATTAAATATAATTAATCCCACTATTAAAATTAATATTCCCTTTTTCTTTTCCATTTTTTCGCCCTAACTTTCAATATTATTAGAAATTTCTAACTTATACTAAAATTATATTATTTTAAATGTCAAAAGTCAAGAAAAATGTTTCTATTTTAACGGTCATATTTCTTTAATTATTTATTAATGAGAAAATTATACTGGTGAAGTAAGATGTATAAGATAAAGTTAAAAGAAATACGAATTAATAATAATTTATTACAGAAAGATTTAGCAAAAGTATTAAATATATCAGAGATATCATATACGCATTATGAAAGTGAATATTATTTAATTCCTACTAAATATTTAATAATATTAGCAGATTATTTTAAAGTGTCTATTGATTATATTTTTGAGTTTGTAAAACAAAATAATTATTCTTTAAATTTAAATGTTGATTTAAAAATGGCTGGGAAAAGATTAAAAGAATTTAGAAAAGAACATAAACTTACTCAAGAAAAGTTAGCACTTCTTTTAAATACTAATCGTTCTGTTATTGCTAATTATGAACGAGGAAGAAACTTAATATCTACACCTTTTTTATATACTATTTGTGATAAATATAAAGTAAGCGCGGATTATTTACTGGGAAGAATAGGCTATCCTAAATATTATAATTAAGCATATTAAAACCTCATTTATGTTGATGAGGTTTATTTGTTATCTAGTTCTTTTATTTAAGACATTGGATAGTCTATTTTGGGCAGCATCATGTTCCATAGTAATAGCTTCTAAATAATATTCATTATTAATATGATTTGTGTGATATCTTATAATTTCATCTTGTCTTACTAAAATAATATTTTCTAGATAAGTAATATAATCAGGATTTGTAAAATCTTCAAAATAATCAAAAGCACTATCAATACGATTTAGCATAAATTCTTTTACTCTTCTTTGATTATGAAAATAAATTCCTAAAGTATTAAGTAAAATATCATAATATACTTTAGCTTTATTAAAACCTTGTTCTTTTTCTATTTCTAAAGCTTGCAATAGAATGGCTTTACTTAATTTACGATCTGTTAGATCTTGGTTTAATTCTGGCATAATTTTAACTCCTTTAAATTAAATTATATACTAACATAATATTAATATTTTGTCAAACTATCTAGTCCAGCCAATATGTTCTTTTAGTTCTCTTAAAATATTTTGCATATCATTAATAGAAGAAATGACGAATTCACTGGTTAATTCACTTTCAAGTAAAGCTTTAAATTCTGGATATATTAAATTTAATGTTTCTTGGTTACAGAGAATAAATCTTGCTAAAAGTTCTATTATTGATATTATTATCATAGATTCTTTATTTAAAGAAAGATCTCTATCATTTGGAATAGATTGTAAGTAATTAATATAATCATAACTTTCTAAAACTAATATTGTTTTATCTACATAAGTATAACTAGGCATATCATCTGTACGATAATTATTTACTTCTAAAGCAATTTCGGAATTAGGTATTTGTTTTAAAAATTTATCTTCTAATGTATAATCCATATATATTAGATTATATTTAAAAAATATTAGTTCTTCTTCAATGTTTTTGTAGGCAGCATTACCAATTAAATTATTAGCAAACGCGATTAATATTTTATTAATATCACTTTTTAATACTGATGCATAATAAATTAAATCATCTTTATTTATATCTTCTAAAATATTTAATAAACGAAAATGATAGCATTGAGTTAAATGACCTAAAGATATAGGCATAGGTTTCTCGGCTTGTTTAGTTTTATTTATTTCTTTTTTTATTATAGCATTAGAAAATTTATTATTTAAAAAAATTATCATTTCTTTTTCTTTTTCAATTAAATCTTTTAAAGTTCTTAAATTATAATTGTAATCTATAGAATCAGAATAACCCATATTTTCTAACTCAGCAAGATTAATGTAATATGCTTCAATTTGTTCTTCTAATTCATATAATTTTAATAAATAATTTTTTAATTCCATACCTACAAACACCCTTAGAATTTAGTATAACATTAATTTAAAGATTGTAAATAGATTATTTTTATTTTTTTAAACTTCTTTTTAATTTACTATTTATTTTTTGTTCTTCTATAGTTTTTTCAATTATTCTAGAATAGCTAGGATGATAATAAAATTTACTTTTTAAATAAGCATTTAGGCTTTCATCATTTAGCTTGATAAGAGCTTGAATTATTTTAATTTTTATATCATCATTTGCTATAGAATTAAGAATATCAATTAAGTTAGAATAATATTTTTCTAGTTTTAGACTGGCATTAGGATCTTTTTCTAACTCTTCTAATTCATAATCACTTAATATAGCAATAAGCGTATCTTTATTTTTTAAAAGGACTTTTTGGGATAAAATTTTAATTAGACTTGGTCTTAAATAAGGGTTTAAAGTATTTTTAATTGCTTGGAGGCTAAAAACTTTATTATGAGAAATTTTTAAGAAATTTATTAGTAACTCTTCATTTATTAAGCCTTTATGCATAATATAAGTAAATAAATAAAATTGTTCATCTTTATTGTTATGTTTTAGAGTATATTCTATTTTATCCATTATAGATATATTATTTTTATTTAGATTTATTTCATAATTAGTACAATAAATATCTAAAGTTTCTTTATTTAATAGAGGGATAGAATCATAATTAAAATATTTAATTAAATAAGTAATTAATTCGGGATATTTATTAACCATAGAAAAAGCAATATCAGATGTTAAAGCTATTTTTTCATCTTTTAATAAGCTAATAAATTCTTGAGGATTTTTAGAGTATAAGAAACAATATAATTCAATATTTTTGTTTATACAATTAATAATTAAACCTTCATAATCTATTTTACAATGGGGATATAGTTCAAATAACTTTTTTATATCTTCAAACTTTAAAGAACAGTTATGAGGAATTGTTAGATAATAAATTTCAAAAATATTTAATTTATCTAAGTTATTTTCTAGATTTTCACCAATAAGTTTTTTAATAAAAGAATTGTTCTCTTTTTTAATTTCAGAATATAGCCAGGAGATTATTTCATTTTTTAAAGTTAAATCTTCAATATTATTTATAATAGTTAATACACTATTAACATTTTTACAATTATTAGTTATTATGGTTTGTAATTCTTCAAAAGTTTTATTTTTGAGCATTTTAGTTAATGCATTATTCTTTAAATTAGAATCTTTAATTGAAATAATATTAGATATATTAATTTCTTCTTTAGTTAAATAGATATCAAGTAAAGTTTTTTTAGATTCTAAAGATAAATTAAGTTTTAATATAAAATCTAGAGTTAAAGATTCATCACATTTAATATATAAAGTTATAATATCTAAAAACTGAGATTCTAGTTTATTATTAATTATCCAGTTTATTTGAGTTTTTAAAGGTAGTTTGGATAATTCTTTAGTTAATTCTTGGAAAGTTTCTGATTTTGGTTCTTTTAGATAATTACTAAGAATAATTGTTAATTTAAAAGTTGGATTTTTAATGGCAGTCATTTTTTCAGGATGATTGTTTTTGATAAACAGATAAAAATCTTGAGAATAGTAATCAACTAAATTATTAGATATAAGCCAATTTAAAAGATAAATATTATCAGTAGTTATAATATATTCTATTAAATCCTTTAAAGGAATATTTTCTTTATATGAAATAATGGCACAAGCAAGTTCATAACTAAAGTCTAAACCAGCATTTTTTAGAAGTTCTGTTAAAGTTAAAATTGTCGATAAATTTGGTTTAGATGAGCTTAAATATAATTTAGCAAGATACATATAATTTTTAAAGTTATGTTTTACAAAAGATGCAACAATATCAGCATAAGAAAATTCATTGCTAGTTAAGATAAGTGCAATATATTCGGCAACATATTCTTCTGAGTTATCTTTATTAAATATAGCTTCTATCGCATATTTTTCAGTATATTTAGCTTTAAGATAGTCTAATTTAGAAATATCTTTTTCAAAAATATTAGGGCTAACTTTAATTAAATCTTGTTCATTATAGATTAAATCATTTAAAATAGCTTTTAATTGGGAAAGAGATAAATTTCTAGAACTATTAATTATAAGTTTTAAGACATAATAAAAATTATTAAGAAGTAAAGTTGTGTCGATATAATATTTTTCTAATTCTTCTTTAATATAACTAGAAGTATTTGGATTATTAATAATATTTTCAATATCTTCAATAACTAAAGGAAGATAATCCGTTTTATTTTCAGATTTATAAGTATTTTCAATATCTAATCTATATTTTGTTATTTGATATTTTATTTTAGTTATTAAATTAGATACTCTAAAACTATTTAAGGAACTGGCAATTATATTTTCATATAATTTTAAAGTATTAGCTAATTCTAATTCTATTTCTTGATAGTTTTCTTTAGTTAATTTATTTAGAATTTTATTTAAATTATTACAGATAGAATTTATTTGATATTCATTAATTATTTTGCTACCACCATAAAAATCCATGTATATTTCATATTCTACACTTAATCGGGCATATTCATTTAAAAAACTATAAGCAGTTTGAGGATTTAAGGTTATAATATTTTTAGCATTAAGAGATGTTTGACATTCGAGAACTTTTTTATTTAAAGCATAATATTTATTTTTAAAATATTCATATTTTTCTTTATTTGCTTGTTTTAAATTACTATTTTCTAGTCTTTTTAGATCTTCTTTAATATATTCTTGAATTCTTTTTAAATTATAGTCAACCATTTTAATCACCATGATTTATTATAACAGAAATAAGAATAAATGACTACTTAAGAAATTAAAAAAGATAAGATTTTTTTCTTATCTTTATAAATTATTCGGCATCTTCAGTTGTTTCAGAAGTTTCGGTTACTTCAATGTTTTCAATTGTTTCATTGTTTTCTTCAGGTTCTTTTTTATCTTCTTCAAGAAGTTTATCTTCTAGAAATTCTGATGCATCATCTTCCATAAATTGCTTTTCAAGATAAATATCTATGTCACTATATTGTTTAGAACCTGTTCCAGCTGGAATAAGTTTACCAATAATAACGTTTTCTTTTAAACCTCTTAAATAATCAACTTTACCTTTGATAGCAGCATCAGTTAAAACTCTAGTTGTTTCTTGGAAAGAAGCGGCTGATAAGTAGCTATCTGTTTCAAGAGAAGATTTAGTAATACCAAGCATAATTGGACGACCTGTTGCGGGGATTCCTCCTCTTAATATTACTGGTTTGTTTCCTTCAGTAAATTCATGTAGAGAAACTGTTAAACCTTCGACAAAGTCAGAGTCTCCAGCATCTATTATACGAACTTTATTAATCATTCTCTTAACTATAATTTCAACGTGTTTATCATTAATATCAACACCTTGTAATTTATATACAGATTGAATTTCTTTTAAGATATATTCTTGAGCTGTAAGCGGATCTGTTACGGCTAGTAATTCTTTTGGTGCAATAGATCCTTCAGTAAGTTTTTCTCCGGCAACAACTGTATCCCCTACTTCAACACGAAGTTTAGTATTGTAGTTAGTTACATGTTCTCTTACGCCAGCTTCATTTTCCACAACAACTTTATGTTTGCCACCTTGTTCTTCAATAGAAATTACTTTACCATTGATTTCAGATATAGTAGCTTTATATTTAGGAGTACGAGCTTCAAATAATTCTTCAACACGTGGAAGACCTTGAGTAATATCATCACCACCGGCTACACCACCAGTATGGAATGTACGCATAGTTAATTGAGTTCCTGGTTCACCAATTGATTGAGCAGCCATGATACCTACAGCTTCACCAGTTTCAACAAGATTACCAGTAGCTAAATTGCGACCATAGCATTTTTGACATACACCATTTTGTGTTTTACATGTTAGAACACTTCGAATTTCTACTTTCTTAACGCCGGCTTTAACTATTTTAGCAGCGATATTTTCGGTAATTAATTCATCTTTATCTACGATTAATTCTTTTGTTTCTGGATCTACTACTTTTTTAGCAGTATAACGACCTAGGATACGCTCCTGAAGTGATTCAATAACAGAGCCATCTTTATCATTTAATAAATCATATACTTCAACACCAGCGATAGAACCACAGTCAAATTCTTTAACAATAATATCTTGAGCTACATCAACTAAACGACGAGTTAAATAACCTGAATCGGCAGTACGTAAAGCTGTATCGGCTGATCCTTTACGAGAACCATGAGTTGATAAGAAGAATTCTGATACATCTAATCCTTCAATAAAACATGAAGTTATTGGAATTTCAACAGTAGATCCATCTGGTTTAGCCATTAAACCACGCATACCAGCAAGTTGAGTAAAGTTGGAAATAGATCCACGAGCATTAGAGTTCATCATCATAAATATTGGATTATCAAAATCATTAGCAGATATTTCTTGAAGTTCTTTTTTAACTTCATCATTAGCTTCAGTCCAAATTTCGATAACACTGTTATAACGTTCTTCATCAGTAATTAAACCACGTTTATATTGTTTATTTACTTTTTCAACTTTAGCTTTAGCATTAGCAATAATTTCTGGTTTTTTAGCACTTCTTACAATATCAGAAACTGATACAGTAATACCAGCAACAGTAGAATATTTAAAACCTAAATCTTTTAATTTATCAAGCATAATAGATGTTTCTGTTGTTTTATAACGTTTAAATACTTGAGCTATTATCCATTCTAGAGTCTTTTTAACAAATGGTTTAGATACTTCCATTTTAGCTATTTCTTCTGGAATGTTTTTACCCATTTCAATAAAGTATTTGGCAGGTGTGATGCCTTCAATATTATCTTTAGTTCCTTCGTTTACATATGGGAAAGAATCTGGTAAAATTTCATTAAATATTATTTTTCCAACGGTAGTTACTAAATATTTATCCATTTGTTCTTCGGTAAATAGTTTATATTTAAAAGAACGAACTGGTACGGCAATACGAGTATGTAATGTAACTTCTCTTCTTTCATAAGCCATCAGAGCTTCACTAGTATTTTTATATACTTTGCCTTCATTTTCTTCGCCGGTTTTTTCAATTGTTAAATAACAGTTTCCTAAAACCATATCTTGAGATGGAGTAACAATTGGTTTTCCATCTTTAGGATTTAAGATATTACTAGCAGATAACATAAGAATACGAGCTTCGGCTTTAGCTTCTTCGGATAATGGAATATGAACCGCCATTTGGTCACCATCGAAGTCAGCATTAAATCCAGTACAAACAAGAGGATGCAAGCGAATAGCTTTTCCACCAACTAATTTTGGTTCAAAAGCTTGGATACCAAGTCTATGTAAAGTTGGAGCACGGTTTAATAAGACTGGATGCTCGGTTATAACATCTTCGACAATATCCCATACACATTCATCTCTAGTATCAATTAATTTCTTTGCTCCTTTGATATTATGAGCTAAACCTCTTTCTACTAAACCATGAATAACATGAGGTTTAAATAATTCTAGAGCCATTTCTTTTGGTAAACCACATTGATACATTTTTAAGTTTGGTCCAACAACAATAACAGAACGACCAGAATAGTCAACGCGTTTACCTAATAGATTTTGACGGAAACGTCCTTGTTTACCTTTTAACATACTAGATAAACTTTTTAATGGACGATTACCAGCCGCGGTAATAGAACGACCTCTTCTACCATTGTCAAATAATGAGTCTACTGCTTCTTGAAGCATACGTTTTTCATTTTGAACAATGATGGTTGGAGCTCCTAATTCTAATAATTTTCTTAAGCGATTATTACGATTAATAATACGACGATATAAATCATTTAAATCAGATGTAGCAAAACGACCACCATCTAATTGAATCATTGGACGAAGTTCCGGAGGTATTACTGGTAAAACATCTAAAATCATCCATTCAGGTTTATTACCACTTTCTTGGAAAGCAACAAGACAATCTAAACGTTTTACTAAACGAATTCTTTTTTGACCTGTGGCATTTTCAAGTTCGTTTCTTAATTCGGCGATTTCTTTATCTAAATCAACCATTTTTAATAATTCTTTAATAGCTTCAGCACCCATACCAACTTTGAAAGAATTACCATATTTTTCATAATAAGCACGATATTCTTTGTCAGATAAGGTTTGTTTTTGTTCTAATGGAGCATCTCCAGGATCAATTACTACATAACTTACAAAGTATAATACTTCTTCTAAGTCTCTTGGAGACATATCAAGAACTAGGCCCATTTTGGATGGAACACCTTTAAAGAACCAGATATGAGAACATGGAGCAGCAAGTTCAATATGACCCATTCTTTCTCGACGAACACGAGATTTTGTTACTTCTACTCCACAGCGATCACAGATAACATTCTTGTATCTTAATCTTTTATATTTACCACAAGAACATTCATAATCTTTGGTTGGTCCAAATATTTTCTCACAGAATAATCCTCCACGTTCTGGTTTAAGCGTACGATAATTGATAGTTTCAGGTTTTTCAACTTCACCATAAGACCAACTACGGATTTTTTCTGGTGATGCTATTCCTATCTTAATTCCTTTAAAATTATTAACATCTATCATTTATTACACCTCTTCCCCTAGATTTTCTTTTTCTAATTCTTCTAGATCTTCATCATTAGGTTCTTCATCGAAATCATCGTCAAATTCATCATCTTCGTCATCATCAATTAAATCATAATCTTCTTCAGGCATTTCTTCTTCATCTTCTTCTTTAGATTTAACTTCAATTTCACCATCACGAATTGATGCTTCAGCGTCTATTTCTTCTATTTTAAGAGTATCTTCTTTTTCTTCCTCTTCTTCTAATACTTTAAATTCAACAACATTATCATCATTGTCAATTATTTGCATATCTAATCCTAAAGCTTGGAATTCTTTAATTAATACTCTAAAGCTTTCTGGAACACCAGCTTGATTTACCGTTTTTCCTTTTACTAGAGCTTCATAAACTTTAACACGACCAATAATATCATCGGCTTTAACTGTTAATATTTCTTGTAAAACATGAGCAGCACCATAAGCATATAGAGCCCAAACTTCCATTTCTCCAAAACGTTGCCCACCAAACTGAGCTTTACCACCTAAAGGTTGTTGGGTAACTAAAGAATAAGGTCCAGTAGCACGAGCATGTAATTTATCATCAACCATGTGATGTAATTTTAACATATACATGACACCAACAGAGATTCGATGATCAAATGGTTCACCAGTACGACCATTATAAAGGATTGTTTTACCATCAGGTTCCATACCAGCTTTATCCATTTCTTCTCTGATATCTTCCCAAGTTGCAGAATCAAATACTGGAGTAGCATAATGACAACCTTGAAGTTTTCCTGCCATACCTAAATGTAATTCTAGGATTTGACCAATGTTCATACGAGATGGAACACCTAAAGGATTAAGCATAACATCAACTGGTTTTCCATTTGGTAAATATGGCATATCTTCTTCTGGTAAAACAAGCGATATAACACCTTTATTACCATGACGACCAGACATCTTATCGCCAACTTGAATTTTACGTTTTTGGATAATATAAACACGAATTATTTTAGAAACACCGGCAGGTAGTTCATCAGAATTTTCTTTCGTATATATTTTAACATCATGAACAATACCAGCAGCACCATGTTCAACACGAAGAGATGTATCTCTTACTTCTCTTGTTTTTTCACCGAATATGGCATGTAATAATTTTTCTTCACTTGTTAATTCTTGCATACCTTTTGGAGTTACTTTACCAACTAGGATATCGCCTTCTTTAACTTCAGTACCAATTCTTACAATACCATTAGAATCTAGGTTTTTACGAGCTTCTTCACCAACATTTGGAATATCTCTAGTAATTTCTTCTGGTCCTAATTTAGTATCTCGGCAATCGATATCATAATGCTCTAAGTGTAGTGATGTATAAACATCATCTTTAACTAATCTTTCATTTAAAATTACCGCATCTTCATAGTTATAACCATTAAAGGTCATGAAGGCTACAGTCATATTTTTACCTAAGGCAAGTTCACCTTTCTCAGTAGATGGGCCATCAGCGATTACTTCGCCACGATGAACTTTATCACCCTTTTTAACAATTGGATGATGATTTAAAGCAGTTGAAGCATTAGTACGTTCAAAATCGGCTAAATAATAAGTGTCTTTACCTTTGGCATTTTTGACAATTATTTTTTTACCATCAGCATATTCTACAACTCCATCCGCTTTACAAACAACAGTTGAGCCTGAATCACGTGCGGCGATATATTCAACACCAGTTCCAACGATTGGAGCTTCACTTGTTAAAAGTGGTACTGCTTGACGTTGCATGTTAGCACCCATAAGAGTACGGTTAGCATCGTCATATTCAAGGAATGGAATACAACTAGTTGTAATCGCAACAATTTGAGATGGTGCAACATCGACATAGTTTACTAGTTCTCTTTTAACCATAACGTTGTCGCCATTTAAACGACATAAGATTTCATCATGTAAAATACGATTATCATCATCTAATAAAACAGTTGCTTGAGATATATAATAATCATGTTCTTCATCGGCAGTCATATAGACAACTTCATCTGTAACTTTGCCATCAACTACTTTACGATATGGAGTCATTATGAAACCATATTCATTAACTTTAGCATAACCGGCAAGAGATGTAATAAGTCCAATGTTTTGACCTTCTGGTGATTCGATTGGACAAATACGACCATAGTGGCTTGCATTAACGTCACGAACATCCATACCAGCACGATCTCTTGATAAACCACCTGGTCCTAAGCTTGATAAACGTCTTTTATCAGTAAGCTCAGCAATAGGATTAATTTGATCCATGAACTTTGATAATTGTGATGAACCAAAGAATTCTTTTAAAGCCGCGGTTACAGGTCTAATATTAATTAATGTTTTAGGAGTAACAGAGTCTAATTCTTGAGTAGTCATACGTTCACGAATAACTCTTTCCATACGAGACATACCAGTACGGAAAACATTTTGAATTAACTCCCCTACTTGTCTTACACGACGATTACCTAAATTATCTATTTCATCTGTATTACCAATATTATCATGTAAATTTAAATAGTATGATACAGAAGCATAAACATCAGGAATAGTAAGACGTCTTACATCGGTACTAGGATCATTACCGATTATTTTTATAACTCTTTCTTTATTTTCTTTATCATATACTAAAACTTCTTGAATTTTATCATATTCATCAAGTTCTTCATTAATAATTGTTTTCTTTAAATTAAAACCTTTTTCAAAAATTGGTTTAATAATTTCTAATATTTCTTTTGTAACTAATGTACCTTTTTCGACTACAACATTTTTGCCATCTTTAATATCTTCGGCTAGAGTACATCCTAAGATACGATCTAAAACATTTAGCTTTTTATTAAATTTATAACGGCCAACTTTAGCTAAATCATAACGGAATCTATCAAAGAATCTAGTTACTAATTGGTTTTTACTACTATCTAAAGTTGCAGGTTCTCCTGGTCGTAATTTTTCATAGATTTCTATTAAAGCTTCATCTGTATTACGAGTTGAATCTTTTTCAATTGTATTAGTTAAATAATCATTTTCTCCGAATACAGCGTATATATCTTCATCACTGGATAAGCCTAAAGCTCTTAAGAAAGTGGTAACTGGCACTTTTCTAGTACGATCAATACGAACATACATAATATTACGAGCATCAACTTCATACTCTAACCAAGTTCCTTTATTAGGAATAACTTCTCCACTTATTATACGACGACCATTTTTATCTATTTCTCTTTTGAAATAAATAGATGGACTACGTACTAATTGTGATACAATAACTCTTTCAGCACCATTAATAATAAAAGTTCCTGATTCAGTCATTAAAGGCATATCACCTAAAAATATTTCTTGTTCTTTTACTTCACCAGTTTCGTGAATAAATACTCTTGCTTGAACCTTAAGTGGAGCAGCATAGTTTACCATACGTTCCTTAGCTTCTTTAACAGAATATCTTGGAACATCAAAAGAATAATCTCCAAATTCTAGTGAGATATTACCCGTGAATGATTCAACTGGGAATAAATCTTCAAAAACTTCTTTGATACCAACTTCTAAGAATTCTTGATAACTTTTCTTTTGAATTTCAAGTAAATCTTGTAACTCCATAGTGTTACGACTCGTAGAGAAGGTTCTTCTTTCTCTATGGTCTCCAAATTTTTCAACTTTATAAGCCACGATTTCACCCCAATATCTAAAATTTTTAGTGCTCATTTAAAGAAAAAACAAATACGTCACCAATTTAAAATTTTAGCAACAAAATATTATTATGTCAATTCTTTTTTAGAAAAAATATATAAAATCCTTTACTTTTTTCTTTAATGGTAACTTGTGTTAAGCTAGTTAATTCCTTTATAATACTTTTAGCCCCTTGATCTTTTCTAATAACTGCCCAAAGTTCACCTTCTTTATTTAAATAATTTATTCCTTCTTTTAAAATTTTTAGAACTACTTTTTTACCAGCCCTGATGGGAGGGTTAGTAATAATTAAATCATAAGTTGCATTAACATTATTATATATATCACTCTCTTTAAAAGAGACACTAACATTATTTAATTTGGCATTTTCGGTAGCAAGTTTTAAAGCTCTATTATTAATATCAACACCTTCACCTGATATATTAAGTTCTTTACTTAAAATAATACTTATAAAGCCATAGCCACACCCAACATCTAAAAAATTTTTGATATTCTTTTTATTTTTTAAATAGGTTTCAACAAGAAGTTTGCTGCCATAGTCAATTTTATTTTTAGAAAAAACTCCATTATCACTTATAAATTCAAAACAAGAAGAACCATAGTTATATTTTATGATTCTTTTTTCACTTTTTAAGTTGTCATTATTTGTGAAATAGTGATTCAATTAGACACGCCCTTTTTTGGTTACTTTTAGTATATCAAAAATTAAAAAATAGTCAAGAATAAACTAGACTATTTCTTAGTTTTTTGAAACATGTAATATAAAAAAAGAAGTGCACAAAATATGTGCAATAAGTTTTGTAATGATATATAATATCTCTCAAGCAATTTATTTGTCATATAAAGGAGGTATTATATACTA
>CANRBQ010000029.1 GCA_947628905.1 uncultured Bacilli bacterium | reverse complement strand
CAAAGAAGATATTTGGAGAATGGGCAAATTATATTGCTGAGGAAAAAGGTATCAGAAAAGGTCTTCAACTTGGAATAGAACAAGGTGCAGAAGAAAGAACCATTGATATAGCTAAAAATCTATTAGATTTAAATTTATCTTTAAAGGATATCTCAAAAGCTACAGGATTATCTCTTAAAGAATTAAAAGAACTAGAATGATTAATTTCATTCTTTTTCTTTACTTTAATTTAAAATGATACTATAATTAGAGTAGGTGATGAAAATGAAGGCTAGTGGAATAATAAAAAGATTTGGAGCATATTTTATTGATTTATTAGTGGTATCTCTTATAAGTTCTGCTTTACTTTATATTAGTTTTATTAATCCTACATATGATAAATATATAGATGCTTCGGAAGGTTATAATGAAGTTTTAGAAAAATATTATAAAGGAAAAATAGAGATAAAAGAATTTAATGAAGAAACACGGAAATATAATTATGAGATGAATAAATATGGTTATGTTTATATAATTGGGGATATAGTTATTATATTTTTGTATTTTGGAGTTTTTGCTTATTATACTAAAGGACAAACTTTAGGTAAAAAGCTATTAAGTTTAAAAATAGTTAGTAATAAAGATAAAGAATTAAAATTATATAATTATTTTATTAGATCTTTTATATTAAATGGAATCATTTTAAAAATATTTAATTTAGGGGCAGTATTCTTTAGTAAAGGTATATATTATAAATTATATAATATAGGTAGTAATATAGATAGTATAATTTTTATGGTTATTATTTTGATGATATTATTTAATAAAGAGGGAAGAGGGTTACATGATGTTCTTGCGGGAACTAAAGTAATTGATTTAAAAGATAAAGAAGTAACTCAAAAAGAATAACTTTAAAAGTTAAATAAGGATTGTATAAGCAGTCCTTTTAATTTTAAATACTATATTCGTATAATTAATTATATTTAAGGTAAAATAAAATTAAAAGAGGGATAATATGTTTTCAAAAAAGCAATATCTTTTATTATTTATTTTATCTTTAATTATAACTATAATTACTTCTTATAAATTAATATATTATTTTAAAGATATTAGTAAAAGTAAAGAGATTATTCAGAGTATAGAAAGAGTTTCACAAGATATAGATAGTAATAAAGAATTAGATGTTTTTGTTAATCCACCTGTAGATGAGACGGATTCTTATTATAATTATGTTAATGAACCTTTTTTACAAGTTAATTTTGATGATTTAATAAAGCAAAATGAAGATACAGTAGCGTGGATTAATGTTTTAGGAACAAAAATTGATTATCCAGTAGTTCAAACACAAGATAATGATTTTTATTTAGATCATAGTTTTAATAAAACTCAAAATATTGCCGGATGGGTATTTGGGGATTTTAGAAATAATTTTCAATCTTTAAATAAAAATACAATTATTTATGCTCATAAAATGACAAATCAATCAATGTTTGGTTCTCTTCCTTTATTGTTAGATGATGATTGGTTTCTTGATAAAGAACATCATTTAATTAAAACATCTACGATGAAAGAAAATATGATATGGCAAATATTTTCTGTTTATGTAATTCCTAAAGAAAGTTATTATATTACTACACATTTTAAAAATGATGATGATTATAAAGCGTTTTTAGAAACTATTAAAAATAGAAGTATAAAAGATTTTGGAACATCTTTAGATATAAGTGATAAAATACTTACTTTATCAACTTGTAAAGATTATCAGGGAAATAGAATTGCAGTACATGCAAAACTTATAAAAAAAGAGACTCGTTAAGTATTTAAATTATTTTTAATATTTTCAAGTTCTTTTTCTATTTTAACAACAGCGTCCAGTAAAAAATCAACCTCGGCTCTTTGATTTTGATTAGATTTTCCATTGTTGGCATAGAAACTTCCACCCATTTTATGTTCTTTACTATTAATATTAATGTTGGAGTTTTCAATTCTTCCTTCAATTAATTGTTGTTGGGCAGCATTAGTTAAAATAAATTGACCTACTAAGATTAGCCAGTTACCAATGCTATTTTGTTCGGCAGCAGAATAGTCTCCAACACAGGCAGAACCAATTAAAACAGCGATGAATGAAAAAACTTGAGGATCAATATTAGGAGGAAAATTATGAATATTACCAGTCATTATATTCCTCCTTATCTATATAAGTTTATTCTCTTTATTTGCAAAAAGAGCAAAAATATACTATAATAGGTATAGGTGATTGAAAGTGCAAATAAATAGTGTTGCTTTAGCAAGTATTGCAGTTAGGGCAAGTCAGTATCCAATAGATAATTTACCAGAGTTTTTAATTGTAGGTAGAAGTAATGTAGGAAAGTCTAGTTTTATTAATACAATTGTAAATAGAAAAAATTTTGCTCATACTTCATCAAAACCGGGAAAAACTCAAACACTTAATTTTTATTTAATAAATAATGATTTTTATTTTGTAGATGTACCAGGATATGGGTATGCATCAGTTAGTAAAGAAAGACAAAAAAAGTTTGGGGCTATGATTGAAGGTTATATTAAAAGTAGAGAAAGTTTAAAATGTGTATTTCTTTTAGTAGATTATAGACATAAACCAACTGAAGATGATATATTGATGTATGATTTTTTAAAGTATTATAATTTAAAAATTAAAGTTATTGCAACTAAATTTGATAAAGTGAAAAAAAGTGCTAGAGATAAACAAAATAAATTAATTAAAGATACATTAAAATTAAATGAAGAAGATTTTATAACTTTTTCTACGATATCTAAAAAGGGTAGAGATGAAGTTTATAATTTAATAGAAAGTACATTATGATATATTATAATAAACAAAAAGATTTAGTTAAAGATTATGTAGTATTTGATTTAGAAACAACAGGATTTGATGCTAAAACATGTGAGATAATTGAAATTGGAGCATTAAAATATAAAGATGATAAATTAGTAGATGAATTTAATATACTTATTAATCCTGGAAAAGATATACCTAGTAGTATTACAAATATTACAGGTATTAATAATGAAATGGTAAAAGATGCACCTAATATAAAAGAAGTTTTACCAAAGTTTATAGAGTTTATTGAAGATTTAACACTTGTAGCACACAATTCAAGTTTTGATTTATCTTTTATAGAAGAGAATATTAAAAGATTAAATTTAGATATGATTAATAATAAAAATATAGATACAGTTTATTTGGCAAGAAAATATATTAAAGAAACAGAAAATAGTAAATTAGAAACTTTAAAAAAATATTTTAATTTAGAGTATGGTTCTCATAGAAGTTTAGAAGATTGTTATACTACTAATTATGTTTATCAATATTGCAAAGATAAAGCTTTAGTTAAAAATTAGTGTTTGACTTTATATAGAAAGTATGTTATTATTTATTTAGCAAGAAATTTGCTTAAAAAAGTGGTGATTCCCGACCATTAAATAGGGACTTAACAAAAAGATGGTGATGCCCCACCGCAAGAGGGCCTTAATAAAAAGTGGTGATTCCCGACCGTTAAATAGGGACTTAACAAAAAGATGGTGATGCCCCACCGCAAGAGGGCCTTAAAAAAGAATTGGAGATTTATTCTCTGATTTTTTTTGCTTGACATATGATAAATTTTTGTTATACAATTATATTGTATTGAAGGGTGGTTTTGATATGTTTAAGTTAGTGAAAGTTGATTATGAATATTGTGATTATTTAAGAGAATACGATTCTAAGGTATGTTATAATAAAGGAACTAAAGAATTGAGACCTTATTTGGGTGTTTTGTTTGAGATTAATAAAGTTCAATATTTTGCTCCTTTATCTAGTCCTAAATTAAAACATAAAAGTATGCCTAATAATTTGGATTTTGTTAAGATAGATAATGGTAATTTAGGGGCTATTAACTTTAATAATATGATTCCTTTAACAGAAGATAATTATGAATTATTAGATTTAAAACATAATAATTCTAAATATTATAATCTTCTTAGATTACAATTAAGATGGCTTAATCGTAATTCTAAATATATTATTAATAATGCTTGTACATTATATACTAAATATATAAATGGAACTTTAAATAAGAGAATTAAAGAAAGATGTTGTAATTTTAAGTTATTAGAAGAAAAGTGTTTGGATTATAAACTTATTAATGTATAAGTTTATTTTTTTTGTATATAAAAATATAAATAATGGTAAATGTACGCAAATAGTCACAAATATATTGAATTTTTGTAAATTATATTGTAATATAAATATATAACATAAAGTATTGCAAATTATATATATAGGGAAGTTTTGACATGTTTTGTCGAAGGTAATGAAATATTTTAAGAAAAGATTTAGAATAAGAATAGGTGAGTAGGAATGGATAAAAGAAAATATAGTATATTGTTAGTTATATTAGGGATTTTAGTTATTATTGGAATAAGTTATGCTTATTTTACTTCGGATTTTACAATAGAAAATAATCCTTCTAGTGTGACAGTAACAACTGCAACAATTGATGATGTTAAATTAGCAGTTGAGGGTAGATTAACTTTTGATGAAGAGGGTATTTTACCAGGACATAAGAATGTTTCTAGTATTAAAGTTACAGCTTTAAGTGATAATACAATAGTAGAATATAATTTAATATGGAAAGGAATTAATAGTTTAAATTCTGATTTAAAATATTATGTTTATAGAACAACTGAAGAAAAGAGTCCTTCTATTAGTTGTATTAAAACACAATCTGGGAATGCTAATTTTAGAAAATATTTTGAAGAGTGTGAGAATAAAAATTTTGATAATTTAGGTGCTATTATTTATGAAGGAACGATAAAGAAGTCAAGTACAGAAGATACTACTATATTAGCTACTAATCAAGTATTAAAAGGTAATACAGATGGTAATAGTGTTTATTATTATGTAGTGCTAGAGTTTGTTAATGAAGATGATAATCAAAATATAGATATAGGTAAGGGATTTGATGGGGTTGTAACAGTTGAAGAAACAGAGGCTAATTTAGCGGATATAACTATAGGAAAGATATATTTATTAGATGAAAATGGAGAGAAAAAAGAAGTTAAAAGTGTGCCAGAATCTGGTTACACTTTAGATAAAGATAATAGTTCTTGTGAAAATGGAACAGAACTTGATTGGGATAATGATAATTATTCTTTAATAGTTAAAGCTACTCAGGGTGGAACTACTTGTAATATAACTATGAAGGAGTATAGTCCTTATTCAGGAAGAGATGTAGTGTTATTAAATAAATCTACTGTGTCAGGTTCAACAACTATTACAGCTGTGGAAACTTCTGAAAATAATAATAAATTATTTACTTTAGAAGATGATTTTGGTCTTAGCTATTACTTTAGAGGAAAAGTAAACAATAATTGGGTAAAATTTGGTAAAGAAAATGGACAAGATATATGGTGGCGAATCATTCGAATAAATGGCAATGGTTCAATAAGAATGATATATGCTGGTTCAAGCAATACTAATCAGCCTCCAGGAGTTTTAAGCGATAATAATTCTGTTCAAGTAGGTGAGGAAACTATGATAGTTCCAAAATCTTCAACTGGTTCTACAAGAACACACGTTTTTAGTAGTAATCATAGTTCAAATGCTTATTTTGGATACATGTATGGTAATGTAAATGGTGCAACCTATAATGAGGTTCATGCTAATATAAATGATAGTGATATTAAAGTGAAAATAGATAATTGGTATGAGGATAATTTAAAAGATAACTATAGTAGATATTTGGATTTTGAAAGTGGTTTTTGCAATGATAGGGAAGTTAAATCAATAGGATCATTAACTGGTAATGGTGTGGCACAAAATAATACGTCTTACGCTCCATACTTTAGAGTGTCAACAGTAGGTTCTGCTATTCAGGCTTCTAATGTGCAAACTGCAACTTTAAAATGTACACAGATTAATAATGATATGTTGATATACAAAAAAGCATCTGGAACAAAAGGAAGTAAAGTATTAAAGTATCCAATTGGTTTAATAACTATGGATGAGATTTTGCTTGCTGGAGGAAAATATTGGGATTATAATACTAAATTTTATTTATATAATAATAAGAGTTATTGGACCATGTCTCCAGCATTTCTTGCTCCATACTCGACTCATATAATGTATTTACAAGATTCAGGATATTTAAATACTACTGATGTTAGTGGGAGTAATGGAATTAGACCAGTTGTAAATTTACGTTCTGATACTCCTCTTATTGGTTTAGGAACAATAGAATCCCCATATGTAATAGAAGGAGTGGAATAATTATGAAAAATACTAGATTTAAAGTTATATGTGTTTTAATTATTATTACTATAACTAGTTTATTATTAATTAATAATTGGAAATCCACTACAGAAGAGATTTATATAAATGAAGATTATATTAAAGAAAATAAAAAACAAATAGGTATATATGTAGAACAAGAAAATGGTAGTTATACTTATTCTAATACTATTCCAAATAAAGATGATGGCTATGTATTAAATACTAGTGATAGTGTTTGTGATGGTAATACTTCTATATCATGGGATAATGATAATTGGAATGCTATAATAAAAAATATTAATCAAGAGAATTTAAAGTGTTATTTATATTTTAGAAGGTTAACACAAGCGGAAAAAACATTAGTAGAGTTAGATTTGCATCCTCAAGGAGATGTTGGAGCAATAACAGGTCCAAGTTGTAGTGGAGATAAAGGTTCAGAGTGCTATAGTGGTGGCGGGAAACTTAACATGGCTCAAAGTGGGATATATGAAGCAGAAGATGATTTTGGAGCAAGTTATGTATTTAGGGGAACAGTCAATAACAATTGGGTAAAATTTGGTCAAGAAGGTAGTGATGACTTATGGTGGAGAATCATCCGAATAAATGGAAATGGCACAATAAGATTAATATATGCCGGAAAAGGAAGTTCACCATCCACAACAGGCCCAAGTACTCAAATAGCTACAACTTATAGTGACAAAATAAATCAAAAATATAATGTAGATTATGGTGATAATACATATGTAGGATTCATGTATGGAACACCAGGTCAAAACAACTATGGTGATACACACAAAAATAATACTAAAAGTACAATAATGGATGAATTAGAAAAGTGGTACGCAAAAACTACTCTAAGTAGCTTAATTTCCAAAATAGATGTAGATACAGGATTCTGCAATGATAGAGGGTTAGCAGAAGCAGATCACGGAAGTTATCTAGGACCAACTGGAGGATATAATCAAGTGCAAACAGCATATGCACCATGGGATAGGTTATTGGAAGCTGGAACTACAAATGCTGCTAAAGAGCAAAAACCAACGCTTAAATGTGCTAATTCAAAAAATGATCTGTTTACAGGCCCAAGTGCTAAAAGTGGAGGAACAGAAGGAAAAAATGGAAAAGTAGAAGGTAATGGTGCACTTACTGTGCCAGTAGGATTAATAACATCGGATGAAGTAGTGTTTGCAGGAGGGTTTATGTATCAGAATAACAATGGATACTGGTTATATACAAATCAATCATATTGGACCATGTCTCCGTATATCTTTAACGTCCCTTCTGCTAACGTGTTCTATGTGAGTTCGTCTGGCTACCTCAGCTCCGCAAGCGTGTACACCACGAGCACCGGTGTGCGTCCAGTAATAAACCTGAAAGCTGATACAGATATAGAATTTCAAGATCCGAGTGGTGCAGGAAAAGGAACAACTTCTAACCCATATATAGTCAAATGACGCAGTATGAATTAATAAATACTTTTTGGGTTGTTGTAGTCAGTTGTTTAAATAACTCTTCATTAGATGATGGAGAGTTTTGTTTTTTTAGTATTTTTGTATTGTATATACTTTTAAATTAAAATTGGTACTTTATTAACTTTTGGTTATGTGATATTATTATGTTGGTGTTATTGATGAATAGTGATGTTGAAAAGCTTGTTTTTAAGAGAATAGATGCATTAAAGAACTATTGTGAAGAAAATAAACATTGGGTTAAAGCTTATTATATGCCTAAAAATGAAGAAGAGAAGCTTGCTAATAGTTTAGAGAGATTTCTTGTTAATGCTGGTTATTATGGGAATTTTAAATATTCTTCTTTAAAATATAAAGGGGTTTATTTAAAGTTGGTATTAGATTCTTTATTTTTAAATTATGGGAATAGACATAAGTATTATGATGAATTTTTAAAGAAGAAAGTTTTAGAAATAGTGGAGTTTGGAAATAAAAATAAATGTTTTCCTAAACATATTGATAATCCTAAAAATGATATAGAAATTGTTTCTAATTATTATGATGAGTTTCTTAATAAATTAGGATATAAAGTAGATAATAAGTTTTTAGAATATATTAGAGTAGATGATAAACCATTATATTTATTATTAGATGATTTATATTATAAATATGTAATATCTAAAGAGAGGAAGATGGAAGTACTTAATTATTTTAATAGAGTTAGAAATTATTGTTTAAAGAAAAGAGAATGGCCTATTAATCAGGATGAAGAAGCATTAGCTTTAAGTTATTGGTTAGAAGAAAGTGGTTATTATGAAGATTTTAAATATGATTTTATTGAAGAAAATGGAATGAGTATTAAAAGAATATTAGATAATTATTATCATATTTATGGTAAGAATTATGATGTTTATGATTTAGATATATGGAAGATTAAAGATTCTAAAGATAGAGTTATGGCTCTTGCAGGTTATATGGCAATACTTGCTAAAGCAATATATAGTGATATGGATATGTTTCAGTATGTTGTTTCAATGATTAAGAAGGAGATTAAAGAATTAAATTTAGATTTAGATATTAATATTATTATTGGAGAAGCTTCTTTAGCGTGTAATGATCAAGTAAAATTATATTATAAAAAATATTTAGATAATATAGATGATTCAGTACTTTCTAAGTTATATTTTAATTTATTTAATATTAATAAGGGTATTAATGAGAGAATTAATGAAGAAAGAAGAAGAAAATAGTTTTGACAAATAAGAAAAATGTGTTATAATTATTTTGACAGATTTAAGTGGGCAGAAAATTCCCACTTTTAATATTATTTTAAAGAGGTGAAAAATGAAAAAAACATTAGATGAATTAGAAGTAAGAATTAGAAAAGAATTAGAGAAAGATGAGATTATTCTAGATAGTATAACTTATCAGAAAAATAGTGGGAATTATAATGTTTTAGCTATTGTTTTAGATAAAGTTGGAGGTATAGATTTAGATACAATTGTTGATGCAACAAATAAGATTAATCCTATTGTTGATGCATATGATTTTACAGATGATTCTTATATTTTAGATGTTATATCAAAAGAAAGAGGTAATGAAAATGAATAGTGAAGAGTTCATTAAGGCAGTTAAAAATATTGTTAAAGAAAAGGGAATAAGTGAAGATGTTGTATTTGAGGGAATGGAACAAGCTTTACTTACAGCGTATAAGAAGAATTTTAATTCTAAAACTAATGCTAGAGTAGAAATAAATAAAGAAACAGGAGAAATTAAAGTTTATAGTTATTTAGTAGTAGTTGATGATGTTGATTATGGAACAGAAACAGTAGATGAAGATGGAAATGTAGTAAAGATTCCACCTGCAGTAAATGTTGATGCTCAAATAATACTGGAACAAGCAGAAGAAATGGTGCCAGGTATTAAAGTAGGAGAAACTATTGAATATGAAGTAACACCTAAAGATTTTGGACGTGTTGCCGCGGCTACTGCTAAACAAGTTTTAACGCAAAAAATTAGAGAAGCAGAAAAAAATAGTATTATTGAAGAATTTAAAGATAAGCAAGATGAAATGTTACTTGGTTTAGTAGCAATGGAAGATGTTAGAAATTATTATATTGATTTTGGAAGAACTAGAGGTATTTTACCTAAAAGTGAAATAATTCCAGGAGAGACAATTAAAATGGGTTCTAATATTCGGGTTTATGTTACTAAAATAGAAAATAATACTAAAGGACCACTTATTTTATTATCAAGAAAACATTATGGGTTTGTTAAGAGATTATTTGAACTGGAAATACCAGAATTACAAGATGGAACATTAATTATGCATGCTTGTGTTAGAGAAGCAGGAGTTAGAAGTAAAGTAGCGGTTTCATCTACTAATGAGAGAATTGATGCGATTGGTACTTGTATTGGAGAAAAGGGTTCAAGAATTGCTAGTATTTTAAAAGAACTTAATGGAGAAAAGATTGATGTTGTTTTATATAGTGATGTTCCTGAAGATTATATTAAAAGTGCTTTAAGTCCAGCGAAAAATGCAATTGTAAGTATTACAGATGAAGTTAAGAAAGAAGCTTTAGCAGTTGTAGATGAGAAAGAACTTCCTTTAGCTATAGGTAAAGGGGGAAATAATATTAGATTAGCTTCTAAATTAACTAAATATAAGATTAGTGTTAAAACTATGCAAGAAATAACTGAAGAAGGAAACAGGTAATGAATTTAAAACAGTTTAGAGAAGAACAAGAAGAAATAGATAAATATACTATTAATAAGAATAAAATAAATAAGAGAATAGAAGAAATAGAAAAGATACGTTTAGCTAAGATTAAAGATATTAATAATATGTGTGATAAATTAATTTTAAGAGAGAAAAAGAAAATTGGAAATTCTTTTTGTAAACATGATTTAGTATTAAAAATAATGTTAAAGCCTGAAAAAAATTTAGAATATAGTTCGTTTTATAATTTATATATTCCTATGTGGACATGTTTTAGATGTGGGAAGGCTTTAAATGAAGAAGAGATAAAAGATTCTTTAGTTATAGAATATAAAAAGATTATAAGTCATGAAGAAGGGAAAGAATTAATTTTAGAATTAAGAGATATAATAGTTAAACTTAGTGAAGAAAATCCTTCTATGAGAATGAAAAGTGTTAGAAATTATTTACAAAGTTATTTAAATAATAAGAGTAAGTTATGTAGAGTTAGGAAAAAATAAAGGAGGTTTTACTTATGAAACTTAAAAAGATACCAATGCGAACTTGTGTAGTAACAAAAGAAAAATTAGAGAAAAGAGATTTATTAAGGATTGTTAGAACGCCTGAGGGAGAAGTTATTGTTGATGTTACAGGTAAAGCTAATGGACGAGGGGCTTATTTAAAAAAAGATAAAGAAGTAATTGATAAAGCAAGAAAGAATAAAGTATTGGAAAGAGTTTTAGAAGTAGAGATTCCTGATCAGGTTTATGATGAGGCAAAAGCTAAGTGTTAAATAAGAAAGGAGATTATTATGACAGTAAAAGAATATGCATTAGATGTTAATTTAAGTGTTGCTGATGTAATTAAGAAATGTAGTGATTTAGGAATAGAAGTTAAAAGTGGCGATGATTTTTTAAGTGATGATGATGTTATTTCTTTAGATAATGCCATAAATTTAATTACGGAAGATGAATCTTATGAAGATGAAGATACAATAGATGAAGTAGTAGATGAAATTGTTGCTAGTTCTAATATTGCTAAAAATATTAATACAACAGATAAGAAACAAAAGTTAAAGAAGAAAAAAGATACTGAAGTTAATGATTATTCGAAAATGCGTAAAGAAATGTATAAGAATAAAGATAAATTAATGAAAAATAGTAAAGATGATAATATTATTCTTTATAAAGAAAACATGACAGTTGGAGATTTAGCTAATGAGCTTAATATAAGTGGAACAGATATTATTAAAAAGTTAATGTCTTTAGGTTTAATGCTTTCTTTAAATAATGTTATTGATTTTGAAAATGCGGAGATTATGGCTTTAGAGTATAATAAAACTTTAAAGAGAGAAGAAACTCAAGATGTAGCTAATTTTGAAGAATATGAGATTGTTGATAAAGAAGAAGATTTAGTAGCTAGACCACCAATTGTAACAATTATGGGTCATGTTGATCATGGGAAAACAACACTTTTAGATTATATTCGTTCATCACATGTGGTTGATAGTGAGTTTGGAGGAATAACACAGCATATTGGAGCTTATCAAATTACCACTAAAAGTGGTGATAAAATAACATTTATAGATACTCCAGGACATGCGGCTTTTACAGAGATGAGAGCTAGAGGAGCTAGTGTTACAGATATTGTTATTATTATTGTGGCTGCGGATGATGGGGTTATGCCTCAAACTAAAGAAGCAGTAGATCATGCTTTAAGTGCTAAAGTTCCAATTATCGTGGCTGTTAATAAAATAGATAAACCAAATGCTAATCCTGAAAAAATTAGAACAGAAATGGCGGAACTTAATATTACACCAGAAGAATGGGGAGGAACAGTACCATTTATTGATATTTCTGCTCATACAGGAGAAGGAATTGATAAATTATTAGAAACTATTTTAGTTATTAGTGAAGTAGCTGATTTAAAAGCTAATCCTAATAGATATGCGGTTGGTTCCGTAATAGAATCAAGACAAGATAAAAATGTGGGTGGTATTGCTAGTTTATTAATTTTAAATGGTACTTTAAGACTTGGAGATCCAATCGTGGTAGGAACTACTTATGGGAAAGTAAGAACTATGAAAAATGATTTAGGGGAAAGAATAACTATGGCTCATCCAGGAACACCAGTAGAAATAACAGGTTTGAATGAAAACCCAAGTGCGGGAGATAAATTTATGGCTTTTGAAACAGAAAAAGAAGCAAAAGAAGTCGCGGAAAAAAGAGCCTTACATTTAAAAGAAAATAAATATAAAAAAGATATTATATCTTTAGATGATTTATTTAGTAAGATAAATGCGGGACAAAAAGAAATTAATATTGTTCTTAAAGCGGATGTTCGAGGTAGTGAAGAAGCTGTTAAAAATAGTTTACTTAAAATAAATGTTGAAGGAGTTAAAATAAATGTTATTCGTTCGGGTATTGGAACTATTACAGAAAGTGATGTAGTACTTGCTAATGCTTCAAATGCAATTATTATTGGGTTTAATGTTAGTCCTTCTAATATAACTAAAGAAATGGCTAAAAATTATAATGTTGATATTCGTTTATATACAATTATATATAAGTGTATTGAAGAAATAGAATTAGCTATGAAGGGTATGCTTGATCCAGAGTTTGTAGAAAAAATTTTGGGTAGTGCAGAGATTAGAAAAATATTTAAATTTTCTAAAGTTGGTAATATTGCAGGTTCTTATGTTTTAGATGGAATTATTAAAAATAATGCTCAGGCTCGTGTTATTAGAGATGGAGTAATCGTTTATGATGGTAAAATAGCTTCAATTCAAAGAGAAAAAGATAGTGTTAAAGAAGTTAAAAAAGGTTTTGAATGTGGAATAACATTAGAGAATTTTACAGATATTAAAGAAAAAGATATTATTGAATGTTATGAAATGGTTGAGGTAAAAAATGCCTAGTTATAAAATATCTAAAATAGCAAGTGATGTAAGAGAAGCTATTAGTGAAATATTATTTACAGAAGCACGAGATGAACTTTTAAAAACAATTACTATTACTGATGCTAGAGTATCAAAAGATTTAAGTTATGCTAAAATTTATTTTACTTCTTTAAGTGATTTAGATGAAAAACAAATAACTAAAGAAGTTAATGAGGCTGCACCTTTTATAAGAGGTAAATTAGCTCAAAAACTTAATCTTAGAAAGACTCCAGAGTTAAATTTTATTTATGATACATCTATTAAATATGCGAATAGAATAGAGGCTATTATTAAAGATATACATGAAAAAAACTAATGGAATAATTTTAGTAGATAAACCTGTTAATTATACTTCTAGAGATGTTGTTAATGTTATAAGTAAAGTTGTAGGTACTAAAAAAGTAGGACATACAGGAACTTTAGATCCTTTAGCTACAGGAGTAATGGTTGTTTTATTTGGAAAATATACTAAGCTTGTAGAAATGCTTAGTAGTTTAGATAAAGAGTATATTGCCGAGATTAAATTGGGAATAGAAACAGATACTTTAGATATTACGGGAAATGTAACTAAGAGAAAAGATTTTAAGATAAGTAAAGAAGATATATTACGAGTTTTAGATTCTTTTAAAGGAAAATATAAAATGGAAGTTCCTAAATATTCGGCGATTAAAGTTAAGGGTAAGAAGTTATATGAATATGCACGTAATAATGAAGAAGTTATATTACCTATTAAAGAAGTAGAAATATATGATTTAGAATTATTAGAATATAAAGATGGTTATATTAAGTTTAGAGCATATGTTTCTAAGGGAACATATATTAGGAGTTTAATTAGAGATATATGTAAAAGATTAAATACTGTGGGAGTAATGCAAGAACTTAGAAGAACTAAACAAGGTATATTTAAAATAGAAGATACTAATACGATAGAAGATATTAGAAATAATTCTTTTAAAATATGGGATATTAATGATATATTAGATGTTTTAGAATATCAATTAAATGAAGAAGAATATTTAAAAGTTAAAAATGGAAGTAAAATTATTATATTAGAAAATAGTAATTATTTATTAATGAAATATTTAGATAAAGATATTGCTTTATATAAAAAAGAAGATAATTATTATAAACCTTTTATAATGTTATAACTTTAGATTTATAATCTGAAGTTTCAGACTGTTGACAAAGTGAGTCAATAGTCTTTTATTTTATAAAAATATTTGATATAATAAAAGTGCGAGAAAAAGA
>CANRBQ010000028.1 GCA_947628905.1 uncultured Bacilli bacterium | reverse complement strand
CAATAACAATATTAGTATTGTTAATAGGAATAATATATATAACAAATAGTAGAGCAAAATATCATGTTACAAGTAATATTCAAATAGTTAAAGGTAAAGTAAATTATAGTTTAGCAGATTTTAATTTGATGGCTATTTATTTGCAAGATAAACAAGGTGATGAAGGCAAACCCAATAGTTATACTAAAGCACCTAATGGTATAGTTCCTACAGAGGGATATACTTTAAGAGCTTTAGGAGACGGAGATTATGATTCTTATTGTGTTGTTGATAGTATTAAAAATAATGCTGGTATCACTATTGAATATAAAGATGGCGGTGTTAATTTTACGGGAATAAAAAAACAAGGAACTAAATGTTATTTGTATTTTGATAAAATAATTCCACCAGCAGATAAAACATTAGCGGACTTGAAATTAATTTTAAATGAATCACCTGTAAATTTTGATCATACAAGTTGTTTAAATGGATGTTAAGAATCAACCAATGGAGTGTTTCAAGGAGAAGAAAATGGTCAACCAACATATTATTTTCGAGGAAGTGTAAATAACAACTATGTCTTATTTGCAGGATTTTATTGGAGAATCATCCGAATTAATAGTAATGGTTCCATCAGAATGATTTATAATGGAACAACATCTAGTGCAACAGGAACAGAAACACAATTAGAAAATGGCAAAACTCAAAGGTTTAGTATAGATTATAATACATACGATGATAATGCATATGTAGGATATAAATATGGAAGTACAAAGCAATCACAAGGTGAAGCAGGATATAAAGCAACTCATACAAACACTGCAGATAGTGGAATAAAAAAATATATAGATGGATGGTATACAAATACATTGTTAAAAGCAACAAATAACGGAAAAGATGTAGCGGGATATATAGACACAGAAGCAGGATTCTGTGGAGATAGAACCCCATATGAATATGATAATGTAGGTGCCACATCTAAGCCAGACAAAACTAAATATGGAACAGAAAAAGCAAAAACTCGATATGGTGCATATGTAAGAACATATAAATCACCAAGAAAACCAACATTTGATTGTCCAGAAAATAATGATTTGTATACAGTAGGAAGTGCAAAAACAGGAAATGGAGCTTTAACAAATCCAATAGGATTAATAACAGCAGATGAAGTAAATTTTGCAGGAGAAAGAGATACAGACAATAAGAGTTATTGGTTATATACAGGGGCTAATTATTGGACCATGTCTCCGTTTAGCTTTGACGGCAACAATGCTCGCGTGTTCTATGTGACTTCGGGTGGTCACCTCAGCGCCGACAACGTGAACGACACATGGGGTGTGCACCCAGTAATAAATCTGAAGGCTGATGCAAAGATAGAATTTCAAGATCCAGATGGAGAAAATAAAGGAACAACATCTAATCCCTATATAGTTCAATAAATATAAAATATCCTTGCCTAAGTTGCTCTAACTTATATTCTTGGGCAAGATTAAATTCCATGGCGGGGTTTCTCCTCGCTTTTTCTTTTTAAAATAATAATAATATATCTATAACCAAATTTGACATATAGTTATTTTTATGTTAATTTAATTCTGTAAGGCACACCTTAGGGGGTTCTTGGAGCTTGCCACAAACTTCAAATTGAAGGGAGTGGTTGTTATGAGTAAAAAAGATTTTTTAGTCTCTATACTTTTAATAATAATTATTCTTTTAATAATATTTAGTTAAAAATAACTGAAAAAATTTAAAGCATAAAAAAAGCACCACAACAATCTTCCATAGGTTAAGTGGTGCGAACCTTTGTGGCAAGCACTATTTGTGCCTTGCTATATTAAGTATATTATAAATTTTAATAAAAGTAAAGTGCTACTTGTAATATAAATAGTTTTTTGATATAATTAAAAATACCTTAAAACTTTTTTATTTATTATTTTTAATTAAATGAACGGAGGAATTTTAAATGAGTAAAATAAAAATTTTTAGTTTGGGTGGACTTGATGAAAATGGCAAGAACATGTACGCTATTGAAATAGACAAAGATATATTTTTATTCGACTGCGGACTTAAATATGCCAGTGGAAATATGCTTGGTATAGATTATATTATACCTGACTTTAGTTACTTAGTTAAAAACAAAAAGCGTATTAAAGGGTTATTTATAACTCATGGTCATTATGAAAATATGGGAGCAACTAGTGATTTATTATCTGTAATTCCTAATTTGAAAGTTTACGCTACTAAATTTACTAAATATGTTTTAATGGAAATGGGTGTTAATAAAGAAAATATTATTGAAATAAAAGCTCATAAGAAAATAAATTTTGGTCATGTAAGTATTTTTCCAATAAGTGTATCCCATAGTGCTCCAGATGCTGTCATGTATGTTGTTAATACTAAAGATGGAGCTATTTGCTATACAGGTGATTTTATTTTTGATCCTTCTATGATGGGAGCCTATGATATGGATTTAGGCAAAATAGCCTATATAGGTAAACTTGGTGTGTTATGTTTATTATCAGAATCTGTTTTTAGTGAAAATGTTGGACATACCTCTCCTAATCATAAACTAGAAGAAATATTTAAAAAATCAATTAAAGATGCTGAAGGACGTGTAATGTTTTTAGTTTTACCAACCCATTTATACACTATTCAAGAGATATTTAATGCAGCATCTAGTTCTCATCGTAAAGTTGTAATCATGGGCAAAAGACTTCAAAATATGGTAAATTTTGGCTTAAATGAAGGTTATTTAAAAATTGAACAAGACATGCTTGGTGATTTAACGAATATTAATGATTCTAATTCCATATTATTAATATGTGATGATAAATCAAGTCCATATGCTGCAATGTCAAAAATCTATAATGGTTATGACAAATTTATCAAATTAAAATCTAATGATACTATAGTATTTTCAGAACCAAGATATGATAGTAATGAGAAACTATTAGTTAAATTAGAAAATGATTTATCAGAAGTAGGATGTGAGATAGTAAATATTCCTAGTGATAAAACAATTTTACATCATGCCTCAAGTGAAGATTTAATGCAAATGATTAAATTAATGCGTCCTAAATACTATATGCCTGTAAAAGGGGAATATCGTTATATGGTAGGAAATGCTGATCTTGCCTATAGTCTAGGAATGGAAAGAGAAAATATTATTTTAAAACAAAATGGGGAAGTAATTGAATTTGTAAATGGTAAACTTATTGATAAACAAGAAAAAATCAAAGTAAATGATTGTCTAATCGATGGTAAATCCAGTGATGATATTGGTGAATTAGTAATTAAAGATCGAGAAATGTTAAGTGAAAATGGTATAGTTTTAATAAGTGCTACAATCTCTAAACAAGATAAAGTTTTATTAGTTGGCCCAGAAGTAACAACTCGTGGATTTATTTATATTAAAGATAGTTTTGATATGATTAGTGAAATAAAAAAAATAAGTACAACAATAATTGAGCGCAATATAACCCCAAATTATGTTGATTATAATAAAATAAAAACAGAAATTAGAGATGAACTAAGTAATTATTTATATGGTGAAACAGAATGTAAACCTATGATAATTGCTGTTGTTCAAGAAGTATAGGAGGAAAAATGGAAAAAATTAAACAATTATACATAAATGCAACTAAACCTGAAGAAATAACTAATTACAATATTTTTAATCAATTAATTGAATTAAATTTTAAAGATAAAATTGATATCTTAAAAGAATTAATTATTCGCGGACCTAAAGAAAAATTTGATTTTTATAAAATTGAAGCATTAACTAAATATATATCTATGGATAATTATTTTGAAGTCCTCGCGGCCATTAAATATGTTATAAAAAATATTTCTGATACTTATTATCTTGAAAAAACACCTGAATTTCATAATTTAATTATTAGTTTAGAAAATTATCAACAAGAATTATTATCAAGTGTCTCATTAAAAAATAATTATACTCGTAATTTTGTTTTAACTATTTTATTTAATAAATATCAAAATGCTGTTAAAGAATATATTACTCAAAATAATGATAAAAATTTACTAATTAGTTTAGAGATTCATAATCGGATTACCAATATTTTATTAAATAATTCTCTAGTTAATAATGAAGATATATATAATGAATTAACTAAAATAACTTTTAAAAATTTTAAAGAGGACTTTACTATTTTATATACAATTGAAACATATATTAATAGTTTAAATATTAAAGAAGATCCTATAGTTCATAGTTCAAGATAAAAGTATAAAAAAAAGAAATTTACTCATAATATAAATGGGTGAATTTTTATATGAAAGAAAAAGAAAATGAAAATATTAAATTTTTAAATTTAATTTATCAGAATGCTCAAATGGGCTTATTAGGAATTGATAGTGTTAAAGACAAAGTAGAAGATCCTGAAATTTCTAAAATCATAAGTGAACAAAGAAAAGAATATGAAAAATTTTGTCAAGATGCTGAAAAATTATTAACAAAATATGGCACTGAAGAAAAAGAAATTAGTGCTCTTCAAAAATTATCCAGTAAAATCATGAGTGAAATGATGACTATTAATAAAGAAGATAAAAATATAGTTAAACTTATGATGGAAGGTAATGAAAAAGGGGTTATTGCCATCAAAGAAAAACTTAACATGTATAAAAATCAAGAAGGAATTGATCCAGAAATAATTAATCTCGCTGAGAAATTATATAGTACTGAAGAACATAATCGTGAAGAATTTGAATCCTACTTATAATAAGCATCATCTATATTATTCTTTGTAATAATAATGTTGATGTTTTTAATTGCTTACTAAAAACAAATGCCTTTTAAAAATATAATAAAAGATTGATTTTTATTATATTTTTAGTTATAATTATTAATTGTAGGAGGATATAGATGAAGAAAATATTCCTACTAAGTATTATTCTTGTTTTATTAACAGGATGTACTAGTATTAAAAATGATGACTTAACTAATATTATTGATAAAGCCATGACTAGTAATCTTATTACAAAAAATACTAACCGTGTTGGCTATCGTTATTATTTACCTAAAGGTTTAAGTATTAGATATAGTGATAATTATAATGAAATCTTTACTAATGATAGATATACCTATTATTTATATGTTGATATTGTTAGTTATAATAGTAAAATTGAATATTTATATAATATCAATGATTCAGCATATTACTCTAGAACATTAGAAAATGGTGATAAAAAAGGGTATATAGAAATAAATAATTATAAAAATAATCAATATTTGATTGAAATTATGTATAATTATGCTAAAATAGAAGTAATAGTATATGAGAGTGATATTAAAAATAGTGTTCTTTATGCTATGTCAGTTTTATCATCTATTACGTATAATAATAGTGTCATAGAGAGTTATTTACAAATAGATAATAGGGAAGAAGTAGAAGAAAATTTTAATATTTTTGAAATAGTAGGTAGTGATAATTACCTTGAGTTTGCTACTGATGAAGTAACAAATGATGAAAAAAATGATCCGGATTATATCAAATAGGAAGGTGTTTAAATTATGGGCTTAATTAATAAACTTAAAAATATATTATTTGAAGAAGAAGAGGTTGAAATCCCTATCTTAGAAAAAAAAGAAAAAAAGATTGTACCAGAAAGAGAAACTCCAAGTTATAAAGAGATACCTCGTCAAGAAAAAACATACAATAGTAATAATTATTATAATAATTTAGAACCTGTAATTGAAAAAGAGACTAAGCTTGAAGAAGAAGCTAAAAAATCAAGCCCTATGCCCATGCGTGAAGAACAAATTGTTTCTGATCGTGAAATGTTTCGAAGTGATAAAACATTTAACTTTCCAGCTTTTGATGAAGAAGAATTTGAAAGCATTAAAGCTCCAAGACCTACAAACGTTATAGCACATGAACGTAAAAAAGTTGAAAAGAAAAATGAATATAAACGTCCTGAAAAAAAAGAAGAAGTACGTGACACTAAATTTAAACCATCACCAATAATAAGTCCAGTATATGGTATTTTAGATAAAAATTATACACCTGAAGAAATTACTAGCAGAAGCCCTATTAATAAAAGATTAGATGTTGATAGTGTGCGTAAAAAAGCTTTTGGTGAACCTGAAAAAGAAAAAATTGAAAAGAAAGAAAAAGAAGAAGTTATAATTAAAGATTATCAAGATTATGATGACAAAATTCTTGAAGAAAAACTTGAAAAAGCTCGTACAATAGATGAATTATTAAAAGATAGCAGTGATGATGTAATATCATTAAGAGAAGAAAAAGAAATAACAAGAGAATCAGCACCTGAAATTAAAGAACAAACTGATTTAACAGAAGATATATTAGAAGAAGATGCAATAACATCTTTAGATGAAATAACCCCTAAAAACGACGATGCTATGGAAGATGACACCTTAGAAAGTGATTTATTTGATTTAATTGATTCCATGTATGAGAATAGAGAGGATGGTGAATAATGGATTTTTGGTTATCTTTTTTACCAGTAATAATATATATTTTATTAATAATTTTATTGATTGTTGGCATAATATTAGGTATAAAATCTATTATTACGGTAAACAAGGTTGAAAAAGTGGTAGACGATGTAAGTGAAAAAGTTGAATCTTTAAATGGACTATTTCAAATTGTTGATTTTACAACTGATAAAATAGTAACCATGACAGATAAAATTGTCGATACTGTTGGAGCTATTGCTTCAAAAATATTTTTCCGTAAAAAAGTAAAGAAAGTTAAGGAGGAAGAAAATGAGTAAAAAGGAGAAAAAGGAAAACAAAAAAGGTGGTTTAGGTAAATTTATTTTAGGTACTGGAATAGGTATTGGTTTAGGAATATTATTTGCTCCTAAAAGTGGCAAAGAAACAAGAAAAGAATTAAAAGATAAAATGGATAATTTAATTGAAAAAGCTAAAAATATTGAAGCCAAAGATATTAAAATAGCCATTGAAGATAAAGTAAATGAAATAAAAGAAGATTTAGCTGATCTTGATAAAGAGACTGTTACTGAAAATATTAAGGAACAAGCCCAAAAAATTCGCAAAAAAGCTGAAGATTTAGTTGAATATGCTAAAAAGAAAGGAACACCAGTAATTGAAGCCGCGGCTAGAGAAGTTAAAACATCAACCATTAAAACTTTAGAAAGCATTACATCTAAATTAAAAAATGAACCTGAAAAGCCAGTAAAAAAGACTACTAAAGCAAGCAAATAAGTGCTTGT
Source organism: uncultured Bacilli bacterium (assembly GCA_947628905.1). Taxonomy (GTDB): domain Bacteria; phylum Bacillota_I; class Bacilli_A; order RF39; family UBA660; genus Caccenecus. The sequence continues at coordinate 8,339 of CANRBQ010000028.1, read as the reverse complement.
TTTTTTATTAAAAATTTGGCATTATTCTTGACAAGTTAGCATATAAAGGATATACTTAACATATAGAAAGTAAGGGTGGTATATATGGAAAAAGAATACAGGGTGAGTTGGTTAAAAGTATTTGCAATTACTTTAGTGATATTTATAATAATAGGAATAATTTTTATTTTATATCCTAAAAATAAAGGAAAAAATTTATCCGCTACAACAACTTATATTAGCAATATTAATTTAATGAAAGATGCTGGCTTTGAATATTTTCAAGGCTCTAATTTACCAGAAAAAATAGGAACATCTTATGAAATGTCTTTACAAGAAATGATTGATAGTAAATTAGTTATGGAATTTGTTGATGAAAAAGGTAAAACATGTGATTTAAATGAAAGCTATATTAAAACAACTAAAACTCTAGATAATGAATATGCTATGAAAGTATATTTAAGTTGTGATAGTAAAAGTGATTATATTGTAACTTCTATTGCTAATAATGTTGTATGTACTAATTGTAATGAAGAAAAAGATACAACAAGTGAAGATACTGTTAGCAATAATGAAACAGATTCTAAATATGAAGAATATTATGAAAAAAATTATGATAAAAATGGTAATTATATAGGGGATAATAGTTATACTTCATCTTCTAATTCAACTAGTAAAAGTGTTGTAAATAATTATTATAATTACAATTATAATACTAACAATAATACCAATAACAATAATAATACTAATAATTGTAATTCTTATAATTGTTATTGCCCAAGTTGTGAAAGTAAAATTTATTATTCCGTTAATTTTGATTCTCAAGGTGGAACATATGTTGCTCGCCAATTAGTAAAAGAAGGGGATACTGCAGATTATCGAGTTACAACTAGAAGTGGTTATGAATTTCTTGGCTGGTATTTAAATGGTGATCTTTACGATTTTAATACTCCTGTAACTCATCGTATAACTTTAGTAGCAAAATGGGCTAAAAGCAATTCTAATAAACATCAAGTTAAATTTAATCCTAACAATGGTGAAAATAGTACTGTAACAACTGTTGAAGATGGTAATTCAGTAAATAGACCAAGTGATCCATACCGCAAATGTTATAGATTCTTAGGTTGGTATTTAAATGGAGTAAAATATGATTTCAGTCGTCCTGTAACTGGCGATATAATTTTAGAAGCCAAATGGGAAAATGATGGCAGTTGTGCCAATAATAATGAACCTAATAAATATATTGTAAGTTTTGATTCTAATGGTGGATCAAAAGTTCCAAATGAAACAGTTTATGCTGGAAATAGAGCCTCTCGTCCAAGTAATCCTACGAAAAATTGCTATACTTTTGTCTCATGGCATATTGGTTCTGTAAATGGCCCAGTTTATAATTTTAATAATAGTGTTTATGAAAATATTTACTTAGTTGCTGAATGGCAAGATAATGGTAGTTGTAATCGTACATATACTGTAAAATTTGATAGTGAAGGTGGTAGTTATGTTAGTAGCCAAACTATCAAAGAAGGAAATAGAGCTACTGTTCCAAGTAATCCTACTAGAAATGGTTATCGTTTTGTAGGATGGACAGATAAATATGGTAATACGTTTAATTTCTCTACTAGAATTTATGAAAATATAACTTTATATGCAAAATGGGAAAAAGAAGAATTAAAATATAATAAATATTGTAGAATAAATGAAGAAAGAATCTATTCTACTGGTTTTGTAGGTAAAAGTGATATTGGTAATGCTACAAGCAAAACTTTTGCATATACCTTACAATTTTATAAAAATAATGCTACTTCAATGAAAGTTATAGACTATGGTAATATTGCTTCATTACAAGAATACAATAATGCATATAATTATTGGGCTAATGGTGCTGGTGGAAACCTATCAATGGTTGGCAAAACAGGAACTGGAGCCGATGCTGGAAGTGGTTATAATCTAAGAGAATACGCTCTTAAAAACTACAACATGAATCCAACAGTTACATATAGTTATCACAATAATAATTACTGGTACTTTAATGTTAATATCAGATTAAACAATTTAAAAAATATAGTTAATGCTAGTCCATTCTATACTGGTAGCAATTATTATGTATACTTCACTCCATTATATTTTGATATTGAGTATACAGATTTAAATAATTGTGTTAATGATTTAGCAAGTAAATCAAGTAATTATCGTAATTATGAAATTGTTGATTCATATTATCGTTAATTTAACAAAGAAGGAATTTACAACTCTGGAGTTAAAACGTCTAACTTACGTTACAAGTTAAAGTAATAAATTAAGGTGGTACCGCGGAATTTTCGCCCTTTAGGTATAACCTTTTTTTAAATTTAGAAGGAGAATACGATGGATAATAAAAGAAAATATGCTAGATTTTTAGTAGAGGGTTGCCTAAATTTACATGCAAATGATAAATTATTTATTATCGCCCCCAACATAATTAATGATTTTACAAATATTGTAATTGAAGAAGCAAATAATTTAGGAATAAAAGATATTGAAACTTTAATTACTGAAATAGATAAACAAAAAGAATTATATTTAAAAGGAGACTTTAATGAAATAATAAATAGTCCTTATTTTTCCAAAGAAAAATATAATAAAATGGCTCAAGAAAGATATGCTTTTCTAAATTTATTTTCTCCCATTCCAGGCTTCTTTGATGAAGTAGAAAATGAATTACAAAATAAAGTAAATAGCTATCAAGCCAAAAGTATAGATTTATTTCGAGAATATCAAAATAAAGGCCTTATAAAATGGAATATAAGTGCAGTACCAAATGAGATATGGGCATCAAACATTGAAAATATAAACGATATAAATAATCTATGGGAGTTAATTTATAAAATATGTCTTATTGAAACTACTAATCCTATTATAGCTTGGCAAGAAAAAATAGATAAACTTCAAAAAAGAGCTAAATATTTAAATGATTTAAAAATATCTAAATTAATATATACTAACAGTTTAGGAACAAATCTTGAAATTGGTTTACCAAAAGATTATATATTTGCAAGCATTGAAAGTAAGAACTTAGTAAATATGCCAACTGAAGAAGTTTTTACTTCTCCAGATTATCAAAAAGTTAATGGTATTGTATATTCATCTAAAGATTTATATTATAATAACAATTTAATATCTAATTTTTGGCTAGAATTTAAAGATGGTTGTATTATTAATTATGATGCTAAAATAGGTAAAGATATATTAACAGGCATAATTACTACCGATGAAGGCTCTCATTATCTTGGAGAAGTCGCATTAGTTGATGATGATTCACCAATATCTAATACTAATATAATCTTTAAAAATACTTTATACGATGAAAATGCTTCTTGTCATCTTGCAATTGGTGCTAGTTTTGCCGAATGTTTAAAAGATGGTTTAAATATGTCTAGTGAAAAATTATTAACTAAAGGATTAAATCAATCCCGTGAACATGTTGATTTCTTTATTGGCACTAAAGATTTAACAGTAAAAGCAGTCTTGCAAAACGGCCAAGATTTAGTTATAATGGAAAATGGAAATTTTGTGGAGGTCTAATATGAATTTTTTTGAAGATTTAAAATGGCGAGGATTAATAAAGGATATATCAAGCCCCAAGATAGAAGAATTATTAAATAAAGGTGGAGTTACTTTTTATATAGGAACTGATCCAACTGGAGATTCTTTACACATTGGACATTTCTCTTCTTTCTTAATGGCTGCGAGACTAAAAAAAGCAGGGCACAATCCCATTCTTTTAATAGGGGGTGCAACAGGCCAAATCGGAGATCCTAAACCATCTGCCGAAAGAGCTATGATTACTAAAGAAGAAGTAAATCATAATGTTGAAGCTTTAACTAAACAAGTTAAAAAAATATTTGGCTTTGAAATAGTAAATAATTATGATTGGAGTAAAGATATCAATTTTATTGATTATTTAAGAGACTATGGTAAATATTTTAGTATTAACTATATGTTAGATAAAGATATTATTAAAAGAAGATTAGATGCTGGAATTACTTACACTGAATTTTCTTATATGATTATGCAATCATTAGACTTTTTATGGTTATATCAACACAAAAATTGTATTATGCAAGTCGCGGGACAAGATCAATGGGGTAATATCACCGCGGGTATAGATTTAATTAGAAAAAAAACTGGCGCAGAAGCTTTTGGTTTTACAATGCCTTTAATAACTAAAAAAGATGGTACTAAATTTGGTAAAAGTGAAGGTAATGCTATCTGGTTAGATATTAATAAAACATCAAGCTATGAATTATATCAATTCTTTATAAATGTTGAAGATGAAATGGTTATTGACTATTTAAAGAAATTAACTTTTTTATCTAAAGAAGAAATATTAGAAATAGAAAAGATTCATAATACTAATCCCGAAAAAAGAACAGCTCACAAAAAACTTGCCGAAGAAGTTATTACTTTCTTACATGGACATGAAGAGTATGAAAAAGCTTTAAAAATAAGTGAAAGCCTATTTAGTGAAAAAGTAACAGAATTATCAAGCAAAGATATTATTAATTCTTTAAAAGGAGTTCCAACTTTAGATATTAAATTAAATGAAAATATTGTTGAATTTGTAGTTAACAATAATATATGTACTAGTAAAAGAGAAGCAAGAGAATTTATAAATGCTGGAGCCATCAGTTTAAACAATAAAAAAATTACAGATTTAGATTATATAATAAATGAAAAAGACGCTATAGATAATAAAGTAATTGTCATAAAAAAGGGCAAAAAGAACTATTATTTAGGACTAACTAAATAGTTCTTTTAAATGTAAATAAAAAGTAAAATAAATATTATAGTTTATTTAATTAATTGTCAAAAATAAAAATATATGTTTAAATAAAAAAGAAAAGAGGAATCTTATATGTCTAATAAAAGTAAATATATAATATTTGCTATTTGCATTATTTTAATTATATTTATAACCAGTGGTACTACTTATTTAGTTGTAACAAGTATTATAGAAAGTAAAAATCCTACAATCGAAAAAGAACCAGAACCAGAAATAACTTTAACAAGTACAGAAATAAATAATTATTTAAAATATGTTCCTAAAATAAGCACGGATTATGAAGGAAACTTATTTTATTCTAAATCCAAAATTACTATTGATGATATATCAAATGGAGATTTAGTTGGTACAGCTTTAGGAATAAAAAATCCAGGTGTAGCAACATTAGATACTGAAGTAGCTACTGAAGAAGAAATAAATACTTCATTACAAAAGATGTATAATAAAACTATTAGTTTAGATGGTAGCGAATTTATTACAGATGGTATTAATGTCTATACTTTAAAAGATAGTAAATATATAGCTATAGATTATACTAATTATCCTACTACTTACCAAGTTATTGATAAATATGAAATATCAAAAGAAAATTTAATAATCTATACCTATGTTGCTTTAAGATATCCTAACAGTAATTCTCTTGATAATCCAAATGGAGCTATCATAAAAGAATTTACTAATCCAACTAGTAAAGAATTAATAGATTATATTAAAGAAAATAAAAAAGATTTTCCTTTATTTAAACATGTATTTGAAAAAAATGAAACTGGCTATTCTTGGAGTTATACTGAAAATATAAGTGATAATAATTAATGAATCTAAGGAGCAAAAATGTACAAAAAATTATTTGAAATAAATTATAACAATAAAAGATTTATAATTTTTATTGATAATCATAAACGTAAGACTTTTTTAGAAATAAATAACAATGGTAAATATATTTATCCTAGCTATGAAGATTTTAAAGCTTTACATAATATTTATAACAATCATAATCCTTTTTTATGTTATGATATAAAAAAATATATTTATAAAGAAAAAGTCCGTTTAGCATCAGGATTATTAAGTGTTGTTGTAACTTTAAACTCTTTACCTAATGCTTATGCCAGTTCTAATATAACAATAGAAAATGAACAAGTATCTATAAGCGAGAATATCTCAAAGCCTCTTACTTATATAGATTCTTTAGATGAATTAGACTCTATTTTAGGATTTAAAACTATATCTAAAGAAGAAGTAAGTAAAGCTATTGATAACAATAATGATTTAGATTCGTATATTAAAAAAGCTTTACACGATATATTAGATTTAATGATTAAATTAGATAATAATGCTGATTTAAGAATATTTTATCATAATATTAAAACATTAAAATCACGAATAGTAACTCAAGAAGAATTTAAAAATATTTATCATAATTATGCTGCAGGTGTTTATGATACAGTTAATAATACAATTACTATTTGTTATGGTATGCCTGACTCTGTTTTATACCATGAACTATGGCATTCTGCAACTGTTTTTTATTATGAAAATAATGAAAAAGTAATTACCAATAAAACTAATAATACTTTTTTATCTGAAAGTCTAACAAATGAATTTATTAAAAACTTAAGATCAACAGAATATAGCTATAAATATGAAGGGCTTATTTTAAATTATTTATTAAGTACTATAGATTATAATTTTAGTGATTATAATCATAAAGGCGAAAGTTATTTAAGAAAGTTATTAAAACTTAAGTTTCCTAATATTGATATAGATTATATAATTAATACTTTAAATACTTATAATATAAGTAAAATCTATATTGAAAATGCTAGTATAACTAATTTAGAAGAATTAAATGATGAATTATTTAAAATATGTTTAGAAGAAATAGATACTAATGATATATATAAATCATTTAATAATTTTGCTAGAACACTAATATTTTATAACGATATATCTATAGTTTTAAATTATTTAGAAAAATACAATGCTTATTTAAAAAATCTAGGTATAACTAATATTGAAGAAGTAAATACGTATTTAACTAAAATAGAACCATATTTAAATATTACAGGTCTTAGTTATGAAAAAGATTCAGTATCTCCAATAATTAAAGAAATAATAAATGGAGAAGAAAAAGAATTTATTTTAAACTCTAAAGGAGAAAAAGAAGAACTAACTAATAAATCTTATATATATAATGATAATATTAAACAATATATTGCTGTTGCAAGTTTAAACGAACAAGATTTAAATTCTCCTGAATTTTGGAAAAAACTAGCTATAGACTTTAATATTTTAACACCCAAAGACTTCCAAATAATGAATATAACTAATGAAAAAAGATTAATAACTAATGATTATATTACAAACTTAAATGTAACAATCACTAAAAGTATTGATAATAAAATAGGTTTTAGATTATATAAAGATTCTAATATTATATATAGTACTAATGAAAACGTAAATATAGAAAGTAACCCTATAACTTTAACTTATTATTTAAATCTCTATGAAAGTTATAATAATAGTCTTGATTTAACAGATATATTTAATAATTTTTATCTTACTAATTTATTAACATATGATCCTAATATCTTTAATAATATTCATTTAGATAACAATAATATTATTATCGAACCAAATTATTATATTGAATATTTTTCTAATAATATGATGGAATCTATCTCTCTTCATGAATTTTATTATGATTATTTAAAAAAAACTATTATGCCTATCAATATACCTATAAATTTAAATATAAATAATAATATTAAATTATATGATATTCTAAAATATTATAATATTTTAAATCCAAATACTATAAAATATAGTTTTAATGAAGAAGACATAAAAGGCTTATTTAATAATTATATTATTGACACTACAAAAAGTATATCTAACTCTATGATTATTTAATATAAATAAAAGAAAAAAGTAAGATTTAACTTGCAATAATCTAAAAATTTGTTATAATAATTATACCAATTCACTTAACAAGGCGAATTGGTGCTAGTATCACACTAGTCAACCCCTTTTTATTCTTTTTGAAGCTATCAAATGATAGCTTCTTTTTTGTATAAAAAAATCTCCTTTTCTAAGGAGAAAATTATTTTTGTTCATTTTTTTCAATAAAAGATTTTAAAATATAAAGTATTTGACTATTTATACTTCTTTCTTCTTTATCTGCTATTTGTGCAATTTTATTATATAATTCTTCATCAATTCTAAGTGTAGTTGTTATCATTTTCTATCTCTCTTTCTTTACACTATAATAATATCATATTGCAATCATATATATGTAGTAACAATATAGTATCAAAATGATATTGATTATTTTAAAAAAATATGCTATATTTATTATGCAAAATAATAGTATCATTACAGTATTAAAATAATTTCAAATAAATATATTGCATTTTATGAAAGTAGGGAATATCATGGAAAAGAATAAAAGAATATTTATAATTGTAGGTATTTTAATAGGAGTAATAGGAATATCTTTAGCCTATTTTGTAGGGAAGATGTTGTCTAGTGGTGAAGGAGC
>CANRBQ010000027.1 GCA_947628905.1 uncultured Bacilli bacterium | reverse complement strand
TAAATTCCATTTTCTTTTCCTTTATTATCCTTTCTATCAATTATATTAGAAATTTCTAACTTATATTAAAATTATAATCTTTCATATAATAAAAGTCAAGAAAAAGTTGCTATTTTAGCCCGTTTATTATGCTTTATTAATTAATCATGAGAAAATTATAATGGTGAAGTAAATATGGATAATGATAAACTAAAATTATTAAGAGAAAGAAAAGGATTAAATATAACACAAGTAGCATCTATTTTAGGTATAGATAGAAGTCAATATGGACATTATGAAAACAATAATATTACAATACCTATTAAGCATTTAATAACATTATGTAATTATTATGATGTTTCTTTAGATTATATTTTAGATTTTAATATTACAACTCAATATAAAAATTTAAATTTAAAAACGGATAAATTAAAAGCTGGACAAAGGCTAAAAGAGTTTAGAAAAGAACAAAAATTAACTCAAGAACAATTGGCAAATTTTTTAAATACTAATAAATCCGTAGTTTGTAGATATGAAAATGGAACTAATCTAATAGGTTTTTCTTTTCTATACATGATATGTGATAAATATAAGATTAGTGCTGATTATTTACTTGGAAGAACTGATAGTCCTAAATATATACAAAATTAAATTGTTTAAATAAAAAAGAAAGTTATTTTTCACTTTCTTCTAACATAGTAGTAATAAATATTCCATAGCCTGTTTTTACATTATCGGTTACAACATGAGTTACAGCCCCGATTAATTTACCATTTTGAACTATAGGGGAACCACTCATACCTTGAACTATTCCACCGGTTTTGGCTAATAAGTTTTCATCGGTTATTTCAAAAGTAATATTTTTAATATCACTATTTTCATTTATTTTAGATATATAAATGGTGAATTCTTCTACTTTTTCATTATTTAAAACAGTATATATTGTAGCGTTTCCAATAGTTATTTCTTCTGGTTTAGCTATTTCAATTAATTCATTTTTATTATATGGAGCAGCATATTTTCCATATATACCATATTTAGTATTTTTAGTTATATCTCCATAAGTTTCTTGATAATAAAATTTAGCATTTTTACTACCGGGAGATCCATCTTTACTTATATCTATTCCATTAATACTATTTTCAAAGATACTACCAGTTTTAACTTCAACTATCTTGGAAGTATTAGATTCAATTATTTCATGACCTAAAGCTCCATACATATTAGTTTCAGGATCAATAAAAGTTAGTGTACCAATACCAGTGATAGAATCTTTAACATATAAACCAGTTTTATACATACCATCTATATTTTTTAAAGTTAAGATAGTATTCTTTTCAATATTATTTCTTAAATAAGTTATACTTATTTTATTATCTTTTATATTTTCTTCTATCGCTTTAGTAAGTTCATTAATATTAGTTACTTTAGTATTTGCTACTTTAGTAATTATATCTCCTTCTATTAAATCTGATTTAATAATACTACCATTTACTTTATAAAAACCAATAATCATAATACCATTACTTTTTATATCGATTCCTATGGTATCCCCACCTAAATGGACTTTACTAGAATAAGCAAAGACATTTAAAGGGAAGCCTAGAATACACAAAAAAACTATAAATTTTTTCATACTACTCACCCATTTATAGTATGGTTTATTTATAGTTTTTTAAGTTTACAATTATTGGTTTATGGTAATATTTAGTATTGTTTACCAAAATATAGACGATATTTGGCTGGTTTATTACAACATACACAGTTGGTAGTTATTTCTTCATCTTCAATTAAACAACGTGATTTCATATTAAAGTCTTCTTTAATTTTATTTTCACAAGCTTCGTTGCCACACCAATTAGCTTTAATAAAACCAGGTTTAGTCGTAGCTATTTGAGTAAATTCTTCATAATTACTTGCTTCATATATCATAGAATCACGACGTTTTAGAGCTTTATTATACATATCTTGTTGAATACTTTCAAAAATTTCTGGAAGTTTTTTTACTACTTCTTCTTTGGCAACTCTTATTTTTTCTAAAGTATCTCTTCTTACAATAGTAAGCATATTTTCTTTTAAATCTCTAGAACCTATTTCGATTCTAATTGGATAGCCTTTAACTTCAGCTTCAGCAAATTTAAAGCCAGGAGTTTTAGGGCGATCATCTACTTTATAGGTAATTCCTTCTAGTTTTAATTTACTTTTTAAATCGGCGGTTTCTTTTAAGACAAGTTCATCATCGCCAATAGGAATAATTATAACTTTAGTTGGAGCAATTTTAGGGGGAATTACAAGGCCACGATCATCTCCATGAACCATGATTAAAGCCCCGATCATTCTTGTTGTAACTCCCCAGCTAGTTTGATATGGAGTTTCTAATTTATTGTCTTTATTTAAAAATTCTATACCAAAAGTTTTAGCAAAACCTTGACCAAAATAATGACTAGTACCATTTTGAAGAGCTACTCCATCATACATCATAGCTTCAAGAGAATATGAAGCTTCAGCACCAGCAAATTTTTCTTTTTCAGTTTTTTTACCAATTATGACCGGTATAGCTAAATAATTTCTTTGAAAATCTTCATAAACATGTAACATTCTTAGGGTTTCATTTAAAGCATCTTCTTTAGTAGCGTGCATAGTATGACCTTCTTGCCAAAGAATTTCACGACTTCTTAAAAAAGGACGGGTTGTTTTTTCCCATCTAACGATGGTACACCACTGGTTATAAAGTTTAGGTAAATCACGATATGATTTAATTATTTTTTTATAATAATCACAGAATAAAACTTCACTAGTTGGTCTAACACATAATCTTTCATCTAATTTTTCAGTTCCTCCATGAGTTACCCATGCAACTTCAGGAGCAAAACCTTCTACATGTTCTTTTTCAACATTAAGTAAACTTTCAGGAATAAACATAGGCATTTGGACGTTTTCATGACCAGTTTCTTTAAACATAGCATCTAAAACTTTTTGCATAGATTCCCAAATCGCGTAACCATAGGGACATATAATCATACTACCTTTAATAGTTGAATAATCTACTAAACCAGCTTTAGTTACTACATCAGTATACCATTTAGCAAAATCAACATCTCTATTAGTTATATCTTTAATTTCACTCATAATAATCTCCTATTCATTTATTTCAAAATCAATTAGTTCTTTATTTTCAGTAAGAATTTTATTAACTTTGGCAGTGGCACTATTTAATTTTTCACTACAATATTTAGCTAATTTCATAGCTTCAGTATATTTATCTATAGCTCCATCTAACTCTACATTGCCACTTTCTAATTCTTTTACGATAACTTCTAATTCTTTTAATGCATCTTCAAATGATTTTTCCATTTCTTTTCCTCCTTTTTTATTTAACTTTAATAAGTTTTAAAGTAGCATCTTGCTCATAAAAATTATTAATTTTTAGTTCTTCAGTTGCTATAATACTATTAATTATAATATCTTTCTTATGGGTTATTAAATTAATTTCCTCTATTAATTCTTGTTCTTTTATTAAAGCTTGTTCATTTTCTTTAGTATATTCATTTATTTCTTTTTCTTTTAGTTTAATTTTTTCATTAAGTTTTTTAAGTTCTTTGGTTAATTTTTTTAAAGAATCTTCTGTTTTAAATAAATTATTATTTTTTAATATTTTAATAGTAGAAGTATTTGGAAGATATTCTTCTAATAAACTAAAGAAGACCATGATAGCATTTAATAATATAAGTAAAAATGGTGATGATACTTTAATAAAGCTTATAATAAAAAGATTAATTAAACCTAGAACTATTAAAAATACTGGTAAAGTTTTAATAAACTTGCTAAAATTTTTTTTAGGATCATTAGCAATTAAAATTTCTTTTATTTTAGTTAATCTATTTATTTCTAAAGTTAATTTTTCTTGTTCTTTAATTAATTCGCGTAAAAAATCTTGATTTACAAGAACTTTTTTATCTAATTCTGTTTCTTTTTCTTCTATTTCTTTTAATTTTTCGTTTAATTTTGTTATTAATATATCATATTTATTCATAATAAACCTCCCTGACTTTGGCTTTAACATTTCCTTTATGTAATTTAATATTAATTATATCGTCTTCTTTTAAAGTGCTACTATCTTTAATTAAATTATTATCTTTAGTTACTAGAGAATAACCTTTTTCTAAGATACCTAAAGGATTAACTAATTTTAAAGTATTTATTAATATTTGATAATTATGTTCTTCTTTTAATATTATATTATTAATATTAGTATATAAGTTTTTTTCACAGTAAGTTAATTTTTCTTTTTTTAAATTAAATAAATTCATAGGATTTTTTAATATATAAGAATCTTTAAGATTATGAAAAATTAAATTATAATTATCTAATTTTTTAGTTATATAATTATTTAATGTATCAATATAATTATCTAATTTTTGTTCCTTTAATTCATATAAAGATAAAGGATTTTTTAATATATAAGAGTTAGTTACATTATCTAATCTTAATTTATTTTTATGTAATAAATTATTTATAAATTCATTTAATCTAATTTCATAAGAATTAATCATGTTATTTATTTCACTGATAGTTGGTACGGCCATTTCGGCGGCACCTGTTGGGGTTGGAGCACGCATGTCGGCGACAAAATCAGCGATAGTAAAATCTATTTCGTGACCAACAGCACTGATAATGGGAACACGAGCTTCAAAGATAGCACGAGCGACTATTTCTTCATTGAAAGCCCATAAATCTTCAATAGATCCCCCACCTCTTCCAATAATTAGGACATCTAAATTGTAGTTACCATTGTCGGCTTCTTTAATTTGTTTTACAATATCAGGAGCAGCATCTCGTCCTTGAACTAAAGCAGGAAAAAGAATAGTTTCACAAATAGGAAATCTTCTTTTAATTGTCGATAAAATATCTCTTATAGCAGCGCCTGTTGGGGCGGTAATAATACCAATTCTTTTGGGTATTCGGGGAATAGGTTTTTTATATATTTCACTAAATAAGCCTTCTTTAGCTAATTTGGCTTTTAGTTTTTCAAACTCTATATATAAATTACCTAAACCATCTGGTTCCATTTTATCGACATATATTTGATAAGTTCCTTGGGCTGGATAACAAGATATTCTTCCTTCTACTAAAACATTCATACCATCTTCAGGAGCAAAAGTAATACCAACGGCATTTGAATAAAACATAACGGCACTAATTCTTGAAGTATCATCTTTTAAAGTAAAATATAAATGTCCCCGAGTATGATTTTTAAAATTGGATATTTCACCTCTTAAATAAACTTTCTTTAGATAAGGATTGTCATCAAACATTGTTTTAATATAAGTATTTAAATCACTTATTTTAAGATATTTATTCCCTTCCATTATAATCAATCCTTTACATTTATTCTTTTATTATTTTATCTAAGACAGCATTAATTATTTTTCTTACTGCTTCATCACTATATTTTTTGGCTAATTCTATAGCTTCATTAATAATTACAATATGAGGAGTATCAGTATATTTAAGTTCATAAATGGCTAGGCGAAGAATAGATGCCCCAGTTTTATCTATTCTTGATATATCCCAATCTATCATTTTTTCATTAGCAATTTTATCTAATTCATCTTTATAAGTAATTACACCATAAACCATATCTTTAACAAAATCATTTTCTATATCCATATTATCTTTAATAATATCTTCAATATCACATTTTACTTTATTGCTATTCATTAAATCATATTGATAGAGAATTATCATAATTTTTTCTCTTAATTCACTTCTTGTTAATGCCATATAAAAATCACCTTTTTTAATTATATCTTATATTTAATAATAATTCAATTTAAAGATTAATTTTTGTTAAAATTTGTCGAATTTTAGGGTTATATTAAAAGAAAAAGACCTATTTATATAGGTGATTTTTCAAAAATAGCAAATACTTAACATGGAATAATTGAATGTTCCGTTTTTATTTTATGTATGTCCCTAGTTCATTATATCTTATATAAATATTACTTTTATAAATACTTTTTTGCCTTTTTGAATTATTAGGTAATTATCATTTAAATCTTTTGAAGTAATTATTTGGTCAGGAGATTTTACTTTTTCTTGATTTAGTGAAATACCATTTTGTTCTATTAATCTTCTTGCATCAGATTTTGAAGTAGCTATTTTAGTATCAACAAGTAAATCTACAACTGATAGAGGAAGTTTTCTACTTATATCTATGGTATCAATATTATCCGTAACATTTTTTTGGGCTTTAGCTTGATATTTTTTAATGGCATCATTTATAAAGCTTTCCCCATGATACATTTTTATTATTTCTTTTCCATATTCTTTATGGGCTTCAAAAATATTATTATTAATCCATTTTTTATATACTTTAGAATCTATATCAGTCGTAAGTTTAAAGAACGTTTCTAAGGCTTCATCTGGTATTCTCATTGCTTTTTCGAACATTACATCAGGACTTTCATCAATCCCAATATAATTATCTAATGACTTACTCATTTTTTCTTTCCCATCAAGTCCTACTAAAAGAGGAAAAACAATAACTATTTGGGGAGTTTGCCCATAGTCTTTTTGTAATTCTCTTCCCACTAGTAGATTAAAAGTTTGGTCTGTTCCTCCAATTTCAATATCAGCCTTTATAGCTACTGAATCATAACCTTGCATTAAAGGGTACATAAATTCATGAACACCAATAGGTATATTATTATTAAATCTTGATTTAAAATCATCTCTTTCAAGAAGTCTTGCAACAGTATATTTTCCTGTTAATTCTAAAACATCTTTAAAATTCATTTTACTTAACCATTCAGAATTATAAAGAATTTTAGTTTTATCTTTATCTAATATTTTTGCAACTTGTTTAAAATATGTTTCACCACTTTTCCTGGTTTCTTCAAAAGTTAACTGAGGCCTTGTTTTATTTTTTCCACTTGGATCTCCAATCATCGCGGTAAAATCTCCAATAACAAAATTTATTTCATGTCCCATATCTTGTAGTATTTTTAATACTCTTAAAGGTACAGTATGTCCTAAATGTAAGTCTGGTCTTGAGGGATCAGCTCCAAATTTAACAACTAATTTTTTATCACTTTTTAACAATTTTCTTAAACTTTCTTCATCAAATATATTAACAGCTTTTCTTATAATAAGTTCTATTTGTTTATCTTTATTCATAATTTATTCCTCCATTGTATTTTGTATAGTTAATTAAATTACAATTATCAAAGTAATAATAGTAATAGTCACTACCCATACAAACCACCTCCTAGAAATAAAAAAGAGTAAATCATCCCAAAGGACGAATTACTCGTGGTACCACCTTTATTTGTAATAATAGCTTATTACCTCTTATTGATAACGGATATTTATCCGATTAAAATCATCATTTGTAATTCATTATTTTAATTTTACTTGTTTGCACCAACCACAAGTTCTCTATAAATTATTTTAAAATAATTACTTTGAATGAATCGCTTTTTAATTAACTGAAATAATTATACCATATTTTATGATAAATAGCAAATTTAGATATTATTCATGATTATTTTCTGATGTTTTCTAAAATATTTCTAACTTCTTTATAAACTGCTATATTGCCATCATATTTAGTATTTTCGGGTTTTACAAAATCATTTATTTCTTTAAGTGCTTCTTCAATATTATCTTTGTTAATTCTTTCTTTAATTAATAATTTACATGTATTAATATACCCTCTTATAGCTAAACCAGCTAAAGCTTTATAACAAGTTTTAGGAGGCATTTGGGATTTTTGGTATAATTCTTTAGCTAATTCGTCAGTAATTGGACGAGGATTTTTTAAAATTATTTTATTAGTTCTATATACTCCATTGGGAGTTGATTTATTATTGATTTTTATAACTTCAGCACCTTCAGGAATAATAACATCATATAAAGTATCTCCTCTTATTAACCATCTTAAAATATTTTCTTCATTAGAAAAGTTGAAACCACCCATTTTATCGGGTTCTGTTTCTTTAGGATTCCAATTTAAAGCAATATTTTCAATATTTATTTTATAGTGAAAATCACTAGCTCCGGATTTAGTATTAAAAAGTACCTTAACAAATTTATTATTCATAGGATTATATTCTTTTCTCCATTTGCATTCTTTGAACTTTAAAACCCATTTTTTCATAAAATTTTAAGGCGTTTTCATTTAAATTCCAAACATTTAATTCAATAGAATCAATATTTAATAATCGAGCTTTTTCTTCAATAAAAGTAAATAATTTAGTGCCTATTCCTTCATTATAATAATTTTTATCTACCACAATATCTTCAATAAATAATATGGTTCTTTTATTCATTACAGGAATAAGCCCTACTTCTTTAATTCTTGCCATAATATATCCTTTAATAATATTATTTTCTTCATAAACATAGTTAAAACTATTTTTAGCAGTTAAACTCATTTCATAGTCATTATATGAAAAAGAATCTTTATCATTAAAAATATCAGGACGTTTATTTAAATGAATTTCTTGTATCTGGAAAATTAATTTTTTAATATTTTCATAATCATTAATATTAGTTTCTCTTATCATTTATCTAGCCTCCCTATTAATAGTTTTTTCTTTTTTTAAATAATATTTATAACAAACTTCCCCATATTCTTTATTATTTATAATAGTTGTTTTTTCTCTTATTACTTCACCGCCCATTTTTTCATAAAATTTTCGAGATAAATAATTATCTTTAAAACACCAACCAATCATTTCTTCTTTATTATTTTTTAACATATCTTCTTTAACATAATTAAATAATGCACTACCAATACCCATATTTTTTAAATTAGGCTTAACATATAAAGCAGATAATTCACAATCTGCATTTATATCCTGATAATTATTAGCTAAAATATATCTAGCAAAGCCTACTACTTCATTATCTATTAAAGCAACAATAAATTTATTATACATATAATTAGTTTTTAATTTTTCTAATCTTTCTGATATATTTAAACTTTTTAAATAATTATTATCTATAAAATCTTGATAGGCACTTTGCCAGCCAGTTACTTGAATTGTTGCAATATCATTTAAATCTTTTTCAGTAATATTTCTAATTATTAAATTATTCATAATTTACTTCCTTTCTAATTCTTTTAATATAAATAATGCATTAATGGCTTCCATTGGAGTCATATGAAGAGGATCATATTTTTTTAATTCTTCTCTTAAAGTATCGGTTTCTTCTTTGGTGTCAAAGTTCATAGCTAGTTGAACATTATTATCAGTTTTAATATTTTTTTTGCTAGTATTTTCATAACTATTTAATATTTCTTGAGCACGATCTAATAATTCTTGAGGCATAGAAGCAAGTCTTGCGACATGAATACCATAACTTTTATCAGCTGGTCCTTTTTCAACTTTATGTAAGAAAGTAATCATGCTTCCCTCTTCTTTCGCCGCGACATGAACGTTTTTAATATTTGGTAGTTCTTTATCTAAAGTCGTAAGTTCATGATAATGAGTAGAAAATAAAGTTTTGCATTTAATATTTTTAGCAACATATTCAAGTATAGCTTGAGCAAGACTCATACCATCATAAGTGGCAGTTCCCCTTCCTAATTCATCAAAAATAATTAAACTATTTTTGGTAGCATTATGAATGGCATTTCTTGCTTCTTTCATTTCAACCATAAAGGTAGATTCACCACTTACTAAATCATCAGAAGCCCCAATACGTGTGAATATTTTATCAATAATGGGAAGATTTGCTTTTTTTGCAGGTACATAAGAACCCATTTGCGCCATGATTATAATAATAGCACATTCGCGCATATAAGTTGATTTACCACTCATATTAGGACCGGTAATAAGTAAAACGTCTGTAGTGTTATCCATCACTATATCATTGGGAACAAAAGGTACTTTTAAAGTTTCTTCAATAACAGGATGTCTTCCATCAATAATTTCTATTTTATTTTCTTCATTAAGAGTTGGTTTTACTAAATTGTAAGCATCAGCACAAACGGCTAGAGAACATAAAGCATCAAGTTCACTAATTATGTCGGCAGTTTCTTTTAAACTTAAAATATCTTTTTTAATAATTTCTCTTATTTCACAAAATAAATTATATTCTAATTCAAATATTTTTTCTTCAGCATTTAAGATTAAAGATTCTTTTTCTTTTAATTCAGGAGATATAAAACGTTCACAGTTAGTTAATGTTTGACGGCGTTCCCAACCAAATTCTTCACTTACTTTTTTAGATTCACTTTTAGATACTTCAATATAATAACCAAAGACACGATTAAAACCAACTTTTAAATTTTTTAAACCTGTTTCTTCTTTTATTTTAGTTTCAAATTCAGCGATAAAGTCTTTACCACCACTTCTAATACTTTTTAATTCATCTAATTCTTTATTATAGCCATCTTTAATAATAAATCCTTCTTTAATACTTATTGGGGGATTTTCATAAATACTTTTTTCTAATAAATTATATATATCTTCATGAGTATTTATTTTATAAGGGAATTTTAAATCATTAATGATATCAGAAACACGTGGAAGAACTCCTAAAGAATTTTTAATTTGTAATAAATCTCTAGCATTAAGTGTTCCGGTAATAACTTTAGCACATAATCTTTCTAGATCATATATTTCATATAATAAATCTCTTAATTCATCTTTTAAAATAAATTCATTATTTAAAGTTTCTATTTTATTATAACGTTCTTCAATTAAAGATTTATTTCGTAAGGGATTTAATAACCAATTTTTTAGCTTTCTAGATCCCATCGCAGTTTTAGTTTTATCAAGTAACCAAAGAAGAGAATATGTTCTTTCTTTTAATCTTAATGTTTCTATTAATTCTAAGTTACGAATAGTATGGATATCCATTTCTAAATAGTCATTACGATTTACTATTTCTACAGAAGAAATATGACTTAAATCTTTTAATTCTTTTACTACTAAATAATAAAGTAAGTGTCTTATTCCTTGTTTTACGCGAACATCACTTACACTTTCTATTAAATTTTCATAACCTTCCGTTAAATAATTATCACAGATGGATATTTCAATACCATAGTTATTTTTTAAAATATTTAATAGTTCACTGTTAAGATTATTTTCTAAGATTACTTCTTTAATATTTAAATGTAATATTTCATTTAAAAGTTTATCTTTATTATGACTTATATTTAAACTTTTTAGTTCACCGGTGGAAATATCAGCATAAGTTAAAAGATATAAATATTCTAAATCTAGTAAAGATGCTATATAATTATTATCATGTTCATTTAATGATTCTAAATTAACAATAGAACCTTTAGATATAACTTCTATCACACCTCTTTTAACCATGCCTTTAGTACTTTTGGGATCTTCTAATTGCTCACATATAGCTATTTTATAACCTTTATCAATTAATTTTTCAATATAGGGATTAACACTGTGGAAAGGTACACCACACATGGGAATTCGCTCTTTTAAGCCAGCGTTTTTACCCGTTAGAGTTAGTTCTAATTCTCGAGAGGCAGTAATACCATCTTCAAAAAATAATTCATAAAAATCACCAAGACGAAAAAACAACAATTCATCCGGATATTTATTTTTTATCTCGACGTATTGTTGCATCATTGGACTTAATTCATTTATATTTACTTCACTTAATTTCATACTACTTATTCACCCTGTAAAATAATTATAACAAAACAAATATAATAAATCTAGTTAATACATTTATTTTTATTTAGTTCTTGGTTTAATTATATCATCTGGTTTAATATCCCCTATTAATAAGGAGGAAGAAGGATTATGATTATGATAATTATTTTTAATATTAGTTGCATTATAATTAGCATAGCAATATTTACAAAGATGAGGACAAGAATTATAATAACCAATATCGACCATTTGAACACAGTTACAGTTAGAGTTTTTTCTGGCTTTCCAATTGGGATATTTTTTTCCAGTTAAAATATAAGCTTGTTCATGAGATAAGCAATCTCCAACTATAAAGCCATATTCACTTAAGTTATGCTCTTCACAACAAGTTTGAACAGTCATATTATTTTCTTTAGCAATTCTACTAAAATTAGAACCAATTATTTTATAATCTTCGTTAGTTAAAGGACGATAATTTAATATATTAATATTTTCTCGAACATTTTTATAATCATCTAAAAAAGAGATAATAATTTTATTTACATAACCTTTTAGTAAACTACACATTTTATTAAAAGCTTTAAGATGATAATTTAAATTATATTTGGGACTTATAAATATGGGATCATATCTAAGATATAAATTATCTATACCTATAAGAGAGGATAACTTTTTTAGAGCATTTATTATGTCTTTTTTATTTGGAACATAGGGTTCAATATCATTTTTATAGGGAGTTAAAGTAACATGAAAAATAAGAGGTTTATGAATATTTGGTAAATAATCTAAGATAGGAAGAGGATTTTTAGTGCAAAACATAAGAGCATCAACATCTTTAAAATTAATGCGACTTATTAGTTTGGGATTAAAGGGATTTCTAACATCTACATATCCTGCTTCATATCTATTTATAAACCATTTAGAATAAAAAGCAATAATATCAGTTCTACCACTTATATTTAGAATCATAATTATTTTCCTTTCTTTTATATTATACAATAAATTTTGGCAAACAAAAAGTGGGAAAGAATGGAGTTCCCACGTATGAAATTTGAAACTTTACAAAACATAATATTTTGTATTACGTTTTGCATTATAATTATAATAATTTATTTATAATTAGTCAATATTATTAAGTGATTTTAAATTATTAATTCTTTCTTGATAATTATTACTTAAACAAATATAAGAACCGGCGACAGCAATATCAATATTATCTTTAACTTTTAAAATAGTTTTATTATTTATACCTCCATCAATTGATATTTTATAGTGTAAATTATTAGATTCCCGAAATTTTTTTAAGATTAAAAGACGATTAACAGAACTAGGAATAAATTCTTGACCACCTTTTCCAGGTTCTACACTCATAATTAGTACTAAATCAATTAAACTTAAATATGGCATTATTTCCATAATATTGGTTTCAGGTTTAATAGATATACCTACTTTAATATTGTTTCTTCTAATACTTTCAATTGTTTTAACGATATCTTTGGTAGCTTCAATATGAAAAGTAATATATTCAGGTTCTAAAGTAGCTAAATCATTTATATAAATTAAAGGATCAAATACTATTAAATGAATATCTAGGGGAAGTTCATGTTTTTTTAATAGTTTTATAGTACTATTAATTTCAAAATTTTTTTCAGGAACAAAGCCTCCATCCATTAAATCTACATGTATATAATCAGCGGTTGTTTTTTCAATATTCATGATAGTTTTTTCTTTGCTATATAAACTTTTTAAATATGATACAGATATTTCCATTTAGTCACTTCCTTATAAAACTACAATAATTATCATAACGAGATTTTAAGATTTTACCACTTGCAACAAGTTTTTTTACTTCACAATCTTCTTCTTTAATATGATTACAATCACGATATAGACAAGTAATATCTTTAAATTCCCAAAAAGAATTTTTTATTTCTTCATTACTATATTTTTCTAAAGATAATGAAGAAAATCCAGGAGTGTCGGCAAGATAAAAATCTTTGATAGTATGAAATTCAGTGTGTCTGGTGGTGTGTTTTCCTCGACCTAATGCTATACTTATATTACCTTCTAAAACATTTTTAGTAGGATCTATTTTATTTATTAAACTTGATTTACCAGCACCAGTTTGACCAGTTAAAACAACATATTTATTTTGGAGATATTTAACTAATTGAGATATTTTTATATTAGTAAAAACTTTGATACCTATTTTTTCATAATAAGAAATTAATTTATTTAAATTTTTTATTTCTTCTTTTGAAGCTTTATCTAGTTTAGTAAAACAGATTACAGGTTCAATATTAGCTAAAATAATACTTGTTATTTCTTTATCTAAAAGATTAAGAGATAATTCAGGTTCTTTTAGACTAGTAACAATAAGAGCGACATCAACATTACTAATTTTGGGACGATCTAGTTCATTTTGACGTTCTTTAATATTTAAAATATAATTATTTTTTTCATCTATTTCTACTTCATCACCAACAAGAGGAGTAAGTCCAATATTGCGAAACTTACCCCTCGGTTTACAATCATAATAATTATCGTTTACTTTTACACGATATAGATTACTAATATTTTTGATAATTTTACCTGTTAACATAAGCCACCACAGTCATCGTCATCATCACTTAAATTGGTATCAGCTTGAGCTACTTTAATTTTAAATGATTGACCAGCGACAATACGATATCCTTCGGGAGGAGCTTTATATTTTGATTGATAGAATATTGTGCCAGGAGCATATTCACTGGTTGTTACATATTCAACTTCAAGAGTTAATTCATAAGTATCGGCAAAATCTTCTACATCTTCAACACTATAACTACCATCAGTGAAATCTGGATAATAACGAACAATATCAGGATAAAATAAGACAATTGTTTCACCAACAGAAAGTTTTTCACCAGCTTTTACGGATTGATCAATTATTTCATTTGCTTCATATTCTTCAGTATCCCCTTCGGTTACTTCTTTAGTTTCAAGACGAACAATTAAGCCTAAAGCTTCTAAACGGCCTTTTATTTCATTATAATTTTGACCAATATAATCTTCAATTGTAATTTGAGTATCTCCTAGGGAAACTCTAAGTTTTATTTCTGTTCCTTCTTTTCTTTTAGAACCTATTTCAGGTTTAGTTCCAATTACTTTTCCTTCGGCAATATCTGTAGAAGATTCCTCTATTTGATCATCAGATACTATAAAACCTTTATTTTGTAAAACTTCTATAGCTTTTTGAACTGATAAATCAGAAACATCAGGTATAGTGGCTTGTTTACCACTTTTGGTTATAATAGGGATTAAAACCACTACTGATGTAATTCCTACAATTAAACCTGTAAATATAAAAGCTAGGATAATTAATAATCTATTTTGTTTTTTCAAATCGTCACCTGTTATCTTTTTAGCGATAACTTCTTCTTTCTCTTCTTTTTTTCTTTTGGGAGTTATTTCTTCAACTTCTTTTTCTTTCTCTTTTTTAACCATTTTCATGATTTTAGCATCATCAGTATCAGTTTCAGAATATTTATATTCAATAATTGGTTCTAAAGCACGAGCATCGTCTAAACATGTTTTTAAATCATCATGCATTTCTCTAGCATCATTATATCTGTTTTTGGGATTTTTAGCTGTGGCTCTTTTAATTATATTAGCAATAGAATTGGGAACGTTAGGTAATTTTTCTCTAATATCTGGGAGAGGTTCTTTTAAGTGTTTTAAAGCAATTTCAACAGCATTATCTCCTTTAAATGGAAGTTCCCCTGTAATTAATTCATACATAACTATACCCATAGAGTATATATCACTTTGTAAAGTAGATCCTTGGCCACTTGCTTGTTCGGGTGGTAAATAATGAACACTTCCCATCACCGAATTAGTTTGAGTAAGTTGGGTAGCATTCATAGCCATAGCAATACCAAAGTCAGTAATTTTAACTAGGCCATTTT
>CANRBQ010000026.1 GCA_947628905.1 uncultured Bacilli bacterium | reverse complement strand
CACTTAAACTTAAGAAATCTTGTTTTTCTGTAATCATCGTGTATTTCACCTCCTCTGTAAATGCCTTTATCATAACACAAAGAAAGTGAAAAATTTGTCAAACCATGGAGTTAATATTTGTTTTTGTTCCCTAATTTATTAATTTTTTTTATTTATTAAAAATCGAACTATAAAAGTTCGAATATTTTTAAAAAATGGTGTTCTCGGCGGGATTTGAACTCGCGACCTACCCCTTAGGAGGGGGTTGCTCTATCCAGCTGAGCTACGAGAACATAGCTTTAACTTTTTATTAACAGATAAATAATAACATAAAAACGACTTTCTTGCAAGTCGTTTAAATTTATAACTATCTTTTTAAATTAGATGTAAGATTAGATGTAATAAAAGTACTAATTTCTAAAATACTAGGATATACTACATCATATAAAGAATGAACTCCTGGAATAATCGTAGCATAATATACAGGACTTAAATTATTTTTTGCATGATAATTAATTAAATTAGTAAATATCTTTCTTTGTTCTTTTTCTTTTATTAGTTTATCTTCAAGTCCTTGAATACAATAGATAGGAATATTTAAATTATTTAATTTATCATAAAATGTTTTACGAATATTTTTTATTTCAGCATAAGTATTTGGTCCTTCTACTTGATTACCCATTTTAAATTGTCCATATTTTTTAAGAGATTCGAGCTTTTTTTTACTAAATTCATTATGAGTATCAATATTTAAAAAAGCATCATCTAAAGTAAATAAGGGAGATAATAAGCTTAAGCTTTTTACTTTAGAAGGATTATCCATGATATATAAAGTACTAATTAGACCGCCCATACAAGTACCTACAAAATGATAATTTTCATAATTATTACCAATTAATTTTATTATTTCTTCAATATCACTTTTCATCATTAGAAAAGAACTATCTTTAATTATGGGATGTTTTATTAAATCTTCTATTTTTTCTTTTTGTTCTTTAGAGATATTTAAATTAGAAATAAGTTCTTTTAGAGCTTCTTTATTATTAGCAAGCAGAAGATTACAAATTTTAGTTTTTGCATTTTCTGTTATGCTAGATGCTATTTCTTTTAGTTTAGTTTTCATTTTAGGGATATCAATATTTTTGCCACTTGCGCCATGATTTCTAAGATCAATTCTTAATATACTTACATAATCTTTTAAAGCTTCACTTAAATATTCATAATTGCCTTTAGGATTATAATATATTTTGGCACCTCTAGTTGTTTTAGCTTTTACTCCCCTTTCATCTTTGTTGTAACCTCCACTGTGGAGGAGAATAACTAAATCTTTAGAATTGATATTTCCTTCTAATACACCTCTTATAATAAGCCCATCTGGCATTTTAAATTCAACTGGCATGTTTAAGCCTCTAATTTAGTTAGTTTTTCTTTTTCTAAAGCTAATTTTTCTTTTTCTTGTTCTACTAAGTTTTTAGGAGCTTTATTTACAAAGTTAGCATTATTAAGTAAATTTTCTCTTTTATTAATTGAGGCTTTTAAAGTTTCTATTTCTTTTTTTAAAGCTTCTTTATCTTCTTCGGTTATTTCTTTTTCATAATAAATTGTTAAATCAAATTCTTTATATGTAACTTTATAAGATGTTATAGATAAATCTTTAGAAGTTATATTAGTTATTTTAAGCATCTTTTTAATAAGTTCATAATCTGTATTATTATTAAATTTTACTTGAATAGTTTTATCCATATGATTTTCTTGATATATTTTACGATATAGTCTAATAAATTCAATCATATCATTTATAGTATTAGTATCTTCTTTAAATATTTCTTTTTTATTATAAACAGGATAAGAACTTATCATAATATTAGTAGTATTATCTATTTTACTATATATTTCATCTGTTACATAAGGCATAAAAGGATGAAGCATTTTTAAAATTCCTATTAAAACTGTTTTTAAAACTGTTTTGGTAGTATTATTATCTAAGTTAAATTTAGCAAATTCAATATAGTTATCACAAAAATCATTATAGATAAAATTATAAATAGTATTACCAGCATTATTTAATTCAAATTTATCCATATATTTAGTTACTTCTTTAATTGTTTCGTTATATTTTGTTAAAATCCATTTATCAGTTTTTTGATAATTATATGTTTCTTCAGGTAAATTTTCAATATTCATAATAACAAAACGAGAAGCATTCCAAAGTTTATTAATAAAATTCCAAGTAGCTTTTAAATTTTCTTCATCAAATTTTAAATCCATACCATTTGATACGGCGGTTGTTAAATAAAATCTTAAAGCATCTGCGCCATATTTTTCACACATATCCATAGGATCTATCCCATTACCTAGACTTTTAGACATTTTACGACCTAATTTATCTCTTATTAAGCCATGAATTAGACAATATTTAAATGGTCTTTTGTTTAGAAATTCTAAACCTTGAAAAGTCATTCTATTAACCCAGAAAGGAATAATATCATAACCTGTTACTAATAAATTATTAGGATAATAGGTTTTTAAATCAAGAGTTGGGGTTGGCCAACCTAAAGTAGAAAATGGCCAAAGAGCACTAGAAAACCAGGTATCTAATACATCTTCATCTTGGATCCATCCTTCTTCTTTGGGAGCTTCTAAACCTACATAAACTTCACCATTTTTATACCAAGCTGGGATACGATGGCCCCACCAAAGTTGTCTTGATATACACCAGTCGTAAGTTATTTCCATCCAATGATTCATGATTTTTTCAAATCTTTTAGGAACAAAATTAACTTTATTTTCTTTATCTTTTTGATTTTCAAGAACACGGTCGGCTAGAGGACGCATTTTTACAAACCATTGTTTAGAGATAATAGGTTCGATTAAAGCTCCACTTCTTTCACTAAAAGGAGCATTATGAGTAATATTTTCAACTTCTAGTAATAGTCCTTGTTCTTTTAAATCCCCGATTAGTTTTTCACGAGCAATAAAACGATCTAGGCCTTCATAACCAATAGCTTCCTCAGACATTGTACCATCAAGATTTATACATTTAATAGCTTTTAAATTATGTCTTAAACCTACTTCATAATCATTAGGATCATGATAAGGAGTTATTTTAACACAACCGGTACCTTTTTCCATATCCGCATGTTCATCTAAAATAACCGGGATTTTTCTTCCTAAAATAGGTAATATAACATTTTTACCATGATATTTTTTATATCTTTCATCGTTTGGATTAACCGCAACAGCAGTATCACCAAATAAAGTTTCTGGTCGCGTGGTAGCAACATCAAGATATTCTTCACTATCTTCAAGTTTATATTTTAAATGATAAAAAGCTCCTGGTATATCTTTGTAAATAACTTCTTCATTAGAAAGAGCTGTCATGGCAACAGGATCCCAATTTATTATTTTTTCTCCTTGATAAATTAAACCTCTATTATATAGGTCTACGAATACTTTTTTAACCGCGGTTGATAAACCTTCATCAAGTGTAAATCTTTCTTTAGAATACGCGAGAGAAAGTCCTAATTTAGCCCATTGTTTATGGATATTTTCAGCATATTCTTCTTTCCAGGCCCAAGCATGTTTTAACCATTCATCACGAGATAAACTACGAGGATTAATCCCATTTTCTTTTAATTTTTTATCTACTTTGGCTTGAGTTGCTATTCCCGCATGATCCATACCTGGAAGCCAAAGAGTTTTATAACCTTGCATTCTTTTATAACGAATAATTGCGTCTTGAATACTTGTATCCCATGCATGGCCAATATGTAATTTCCCTGTTACATTTGGGGGTGGTATTACAATACAAAATGGTTCTTTTGCTTCATTATTAGGTTCAAAATAACCATTATTTTTCCAATTTTCATATTTTCCTTTTTCAACCATTAAATGATCATATTTTTTGTCTAACATCTTATTTCCTCCTAAATTAAAAAAGATGGTTACCAAAGGGCGAATAAAACGCGGTACCACCTTTATTTTTACTTATAATTTTAACGCATTGCTGCGGAATTTCTTCAACTCCCAAGTAACCTTCAAAAGCTTAACTTACCTTTTTACACCAAATAAAGGCTCTCTTTAAAGTATAACTTTTTACTCCTCTTGTTCTTCGTTTTTCTCTTCTATTTTATCAAATAAATTTTAATTTGGCAATATTTAATTGCTCTCGGCTAGATAACCACTGGAATTAGCAATATAAATTTTATTAGTACTCTTAATTTTAATAGTATAACCACTGGAAGTTTTAGTTACTTCATAATCATTTTCATAATATTCACTGATATCTATATCATAAGATAATTCAAAATAAGAATTTTCATATTCCCCAATATTTAGTTTATTATTAGTAGTTATTACAACATAATAATCGTCATATAAGAATATATCTTTATATCCAGTGTTATTTATTTTTTCACCTTCAAAATCATAAACATAATATTTTTTATCATTATCTCTAACTTTTAAATAATTATCATGATAATCAACTATTTCATAACCATATTTATCAGTGACGGCTTGCCCAGAAGTATCTAATAAGACATAAGTTCCATTGCTTTCTTTGGCCATATAATATTCACCCATTTTTTGTAAAACAACATAATTAAATGGAATAGCACTTTCAACTTTTTCACCAATTCTAATCATACCATATTTATTATTTTTATTTTTAGCCATTATATAAGCTTCTTTAGAATCAATAAAAGTTATTTTAGCTTCTTTAGAGTAGTTCCCTGCATCGACACTGGCATATTTACTTAAAGTTTGATTACTTGTTAAATCATAAAGGATAATTGTAGCATTATCTTTATCAATACTATCATATATAAATACATATTTATTATTAATTATAGGTAACCAACCTAAATTAGCACTTTCATCAACTTCAACAGCATTTTTACTATAAAAATCTTCAGTAGCAATAGTACAAGTATTTAAAACATTAGTATCTTTTTCAATAACATTTTTATTAGTACATTTATATTTACCTATTAATTCATTTTTATTTTCATCTTTATAGAAATAGAGGGTACCATCAAAATAATTTAAATTATTTAAAGTACTGCTTAATTTTCCTTCATAAGTATTAATTATTTTATTCTTTTTAGTATTTTTAGAAGTATAAGCAACATCAATAGTATTATTTTCAAGATTTAAACTAAATGCTTCTTTAGTTTCTATTAAAGTTTTATTTTTATCATAAACATTTAAAGGATTATAATATTCATTAGATAGTTTTATACCTTCTTCATTATATTTATTATTACTATAATCTTTAATAAATAGGGATTTATCATTAATAGATACAAAATAATCTTCTAATAAATAAATATATTCACTTTTATCTTCTGTTATTAATTTAGCTTCATAATCATAAACATAGTAGCCTCCATTATAGGCGGCAATATAATTATTATTGTAGCTTTTAATTTCATAGTCTATGCCTTTACTTAAAGCTTTACCATCTTTACTATAAACATAATATTTATTTTTTTCTTTAACAATAATATTAGAATCTTTATTCATAATACCAATATAATCATATTTAAATTCGAGATTTTCAGTATAAGAATCATCAATAAATTCAATTAAACCATATTTACCATCTTGATCTTTTAAAATAACATATTCAGTATCAGAAAATCCTTTAACTAAAGAATAATTATTTTCAACTTTTTGTTCTTTAATATTATATAAGATTATAGAGTCATCTTTAGAATCATCATGGATAAAAACAAAATTATTTAAATAAATACTACTGCGACGTTCAATAGGTTTTTCATCTTCATAAACTTGTTTTGGACCATCAAAATTATCTTCATTACTATAATTTACAATATAACATTTGTTTTCATCTTTATTTTCACATTCATATGTTCCTATCTCTTCTTCATCAGCATTTAAAAATTTTAATAAGCCATCTTCATAAATATAATTTTCTTTTTCAACAATTACAACTGGTTCTTTTTCTTTATCATCATCTTTCTTCTTTTTAGATGTTAAAACAATTATTAAAGAAATTAACAAAATTAAGATTAAACATAATATAATAATTAAGATTATCTTTTTCTTTTTAGGGAGTTCTTGCCATTTAGTTTTTAAACTTTTTTTATTTTTATTTTTAGTTTTTTTGGAAGTTGGCTCTTCTTTTACAGGTTCTTCTTTAGATTCTTCTTTTAAATCTAAATCGGCAGTTAAGTCGTTTTTGCTTGCTCCTTCCATTTCAATATTTTCAATAGGTTTAGGAATACCTTCTTTAATATCAAATAAATCTTGTGTTTTTTCTAAATCATCATACTTCATTTAAAACACTCCTTTATAATAATTATAGTATAACACAAATAAAATTAATAATCTAGATTTCATGGTGTAAAAATTTAATACTTAAAAGAAAAAAGCTAAACTATATAGTTTAGACTTAAATTATTCTTCTTCAGTTGTCTTGATAACTTCAGTATCTTTATAATATCCACATTTAGTACAAGCACGATGTGGTCTTAAAGTTTCTCCACATTTAGGACATTTAGTTAATGCTCCAACTGTTTTCTTAAGATGGGTACGACGCATTCTTTTTTTTGTTTTACTAGTTCTTCTAAAAGGAACTGCCATATTTTCACTCCTCCCTTTTATCCAACAACTCTTTTAGCTTTTCAAGTCTTGGATCGATTTCTTCTATTTTTTCACCACCAAGGCTCCAACCTTCCCCTTCTAAATGGGCATTTTTAGTTGTAGTAAGCCTCATAGGAACTTCCAGAACAATATTTTCCCACAAAAGTGGGATAATATCAAGTATATTTTGATCTTTTTCACAATAAACTTGTAAAAAATCAGGATTTAATTCATATTCTTCTTTAATTTTAATATCTAAGGGGTAGTTAATGTTTTCTAAAGTCACACTGTCGGATAGAATCATATTACCAGTTAAATTTAAATCTAATTCTAAATTATCAATAGTATTATAAAAAATATTTCCAGATACATGTAAATTATTTAATCCTTTAATATTATTATTTTTATATTTTTCTAAATCAATAGTAATATCTTCATCAATATTTAGAGGTTTATTTAGTTTAGCTAGATCAATAAGCATATTTCTTCACCAATTAAATTATATTATAAAATAAGGGTTTTAACAAGCTTAATATTGGTTAATTTAAATTTAAGTTCTAGTTTTTGTCAAATTATAAAGAAAGATTGGTAAATGAATAGTTTTTTTGATACAATTATATCGGTGGTTTTATGAAAGCAGTAGGTATTATTTGTGAATATAATCCTTTACATAAAGGACATATCCATCATATTGAGGAAACTAAAAAAATGTTTCCAGGAAGAACAATTATATTAGTTTTAAATGGTTATTTTTTAGAAAGAGGAGAAGTAAGTGTATTATCTAAAGAAAATAAAACTATGCTGGCTTTAATTTATGGAGTAGATTTAGTTGTTGAACTTCCTTTTATTTTTGGAACTCAAAGTGCTGATATTTTTGCAGAGGCAGCGATTAAAATTTTAAATTATTTAAATTGTGAAGATATAGTTTTTGGAAGTGAATCTAATGATATAGAAATGCTTAAAAAATTAGCGAATATCCAAGATAAGCCAGAATATAATTTAAAAGTTAAAGAATTACTTAAAACGGGAATTAATTACCCTACGGCTCTTGCTAAAGCTTTAAATGTAGAAGAAAATATATTTAATCCTAATGATTTACTTGGTATATCTTATTTAAAAGCTATTTCTAAAAATGGATATCAAATAGAAGCTCATACGATTAAAAGAACGAGTAATTATCATGATTTAAGTAGTAATGATGAAATAATAAGTGCAAGTAATATAAGAAAAAAAATTAAAAATAATGAAGATATTTCATTATATGTACCAAGAAAAGTTTTAAAAAATATTGAAAATATATCTTTAGAAGAACTTTTTCCATATTTAAAATATAAAATATTGATTGATAATAATTTAAGTAATTATTTAACTGTTGATGAAGGAATTGAAAATAGATTAAAAGATAAAATAAAAGAGGCTAAAGATATATATGAATTTATAAGTCTTATTAAAACTAAGAGATATACTTATAATAAGATATGTAGAATGTTTATTCATATTCTTCTTAGTGTACCTAAAGATATAAATAAACTTGCTTCTATAGAATATATTAAGATATTAGGATTTAATAAAAAAGGAAGAGATTATCTTCATAATTTAAAAGATTTGGAAATTAGTTTAGTGCCAATTCCTAATACTTATACTTATAAGTTT
Organism: uncultured Bacilli bacterium; assembly: GCA_947628905.1. GTDB lineage: Bacteria > Bacillota_I > Bacilli_A > RF39 > UBA660 > Caccenecus. The sequence continues at coordinate 7,742 of CANRBQ010000026.1, read as the reverse complement.
GAAATATTAGCGGCGACTTTATATAGTTTAATAAGTAATAATAAAATAATGTTATTTGAAAAGAGTAATAAACCTATTTTTTTAGAATAGTTATTACTCTTTATTTTTTTAAGTTAGAATTTAGTTTTAGAGCTAAATTATTTAGTTCTTTAGGAAAACATAAGACTTCATGAAGTAAAAGAGAGTTAGTCATTTCTTCATTAGAATTGATATTAGCTGTTAATTCTTTTAATTCAGAATTATAAATATAAGATATTTCAAGAACGTCTAAAAGGTTGTAATAATCTTCTTTTTTTAAAACTAAATTTAAAGTATAATCAAGAACTACTTCTTCACCATTTAATAAACCTAGTAAAAAAGCATGGAGAAATTCAAAATTGCGTTCAGATTTACAAATAGCGACTTCAATATTTAATTTAGAGTTTAAACTAATATGGAAAGATTCTTCGTAACATTTACCATAACGATTTAAACTGTAAAGATTAGAATCTTTATAAAAATCATACATGAGTTTAAAATTTATACCATTAAAATTATACCATTCGCCATTTTTTTTAATATGCCATTTTAATCTATTAAGGGCAGTTGGAGGATTTAAACTAAATTGTTTTAAAACCCATAATGTTGTTTTTTTAGGTTCTAATGATATAGGAGCCGTTAAGTCTTCTTTCTTTTCTTGATACTGCATGATAGTATCATATTCCTGAGCTGATATATTGGTGTTTTTAAGAATATATTCACGCATAGGTATCCCCCTTTTTGATTGGATATTATAACGCTTTTTTATTTTTTAGTCAAATTTGACATTTAGAAAAAACTATAGTATACTATAATTGCATTAAAGAAATGCAAAATGTTAATCGCTTCCGGATGGTGCGAGTTATAAATGATTCCGGTCGAGAAATGTTAATCGCTTCCGGGTGGTGCGAGATATAAATGATCCCGGTTGAATATGTTTTGAAGGCTTTATTTTAAAGCTTTCTTTTTTAAAGGAGAAATGCATTATGGAAGTTAAAACTGGTTATTTATATCATATTAAAGATTGTTTTTTTGAAAAAATTAATAGTAAAGAACTTATGATTAATCACGATTATGGTCATTTTAGACCTTCTTATTTAGCAATTAAAGATAATGATATATTATGGTTTATTCCTTTAAGTAGTAAAATAAATAAGTATAGATATATTATTAATAAAAAAATTAAAAAATATGGAAAATGTAAAGGGATTTTAATTAAGAAGATTGCCGATAGAGAAAGTGCTATATTAATTCAAAATGCCTTTCCAACTTTAGAAAAATATATTGATAGTAGTTATACAATTGATGGTAGAGAAATATTTATTGCGCCAGCGATTAGAAGAGAAATTTTAAGTTCTTTTAAATATATGCTTTCTTTAAAAAGCAAAGGATTAAATTTATTTTTTACTGATATTGATAAAATTAGAGAAATTATGAATGAAGAATTATTAGTTAATTCTTAATATAAAAAAAATGCAAACTTGAATATTTGCATTTTATTTTTGGCATTTTTCACAGTAATATGTACTTCTTCCACCAATTTTAATATTTTTAATAGGAGTATTGCAAATAGGACATGGCTCTCCTTCTTTTTTATGAACTTTTAATTTTTGTTGAAATCTACCAGTAACTCCTAGACTTGAGGTATAACTTTTAATGGTTGTTCCGCCCATTTTAATGGCTTCTTTGATAATTTCATTACTTCCTTTAACAATCAGTTCACATTCTTCTTTAGTGATGGTTTGTGCTTCTCTTAAAGGGTTAATTTTAGCATAAAACATTACTTCATTAACATAAATATTACCAAGACCACTGATAATAGATTGATCTAATAAAACTGTTTTAATTGGTAGTTTTTTGCCTTTAAATTTTGCTAATAAATAAGTACTAGTTAGTTCTTTTTCACCTGGTTCTATCCCCTGTTTAGCTATACTTGGAGTTGTTGCTAATTCTTCTTTTTTTATAAGATTCATCCGACCAAATTTACGAGTATCATGATATCTTAAAGTACTATTATCTTCAAAGGTAAAAATAATATGTTCATGTTTAGCTTTTTCTTCGGTTTTATCTTTAATAAAGAACTTACCTTCCATCCTTAAATGAGATAATAAATAACGATCTTCAGTTTCAAATATTAACCATTTACCTCTTCTTTTAATGTCAATAAATGATTTATTTATTAAATCTTTTTTAAAATCTTCTATATTACTTTCTATTATTGGTTCATAAAAAATATCAATATTGGTTATTTTTTTATTTAATATTCTTTTTTTTAAAGTATTTCTTACTGTTTCTACTTCGGCAATTTCGGGCATAGATATTCCTCCTTATAAAGTTTTGTTTTGATGGTCATGAAAAGATTTGATTAATGGTCCATATTCATTTTCAATAAGTTCCATAAATTCAGCTTTTATTTGTTTCCTTTTTTCAGGATTATAAACCTCTGCAAATATTTTAAGAGATAACTCATATACTTTAGTTGTTATATCATCTAATTTTGCATAAGCATCTGGCATAATACTATCTAATACTGTGATTAACTCATCTTTTTTGTTTAAAACTTCAGCATTTAAAATTATGTCTTTTAAATTAAATTTTTCACATAAATTATGAGCAATGACATTAAGAACACCATAACCATGAATTTCGAAGTTAGGATTAACTAATTTTTTACCTATTTCTTCTTCCATAAGCGAGGTTAGTCCTTCTTCTAGGCCAATACTTTGTTCGGAAATTAAAGTCTTTTTTACATGGCCATTTTCAACAGTTAATTTTTCGATGATGGTTATGAGCCCACTTCTAATAGTTAAAATATCATTAGTGATAGTGCACTCTTCATAATAGCTTTTAATTAAATGGGATAATTCATGGATAAGAGTTGTTTTACTAAATTCACTAGTGAAATCTTGGGCATTTATGGCAACAAGTCTTTTAATTTCTGAAATATAATAGGTATTAGTTTCAGGATTATATTTAACTATAGGAGTTGACTGATAAACACCACTGGCTCTTTTTAAATCAGCATTACTTACTAAAGAAGAATCATCAGTATCTAAAAGATTAGCTTTTTTTAATGCAGTATAAACATTATTACATAAAACAATAGGAGTATTTAATAAAGCTTCATAAATAATTGGTTCTTTATCTTTACCTAAATAATTTATAAATTCAGGATATAATTCTCTTAAAAAATTAGCAAGAGTTTCATCATAATTAAATTGTTTTATTATATTTTCTATATTCATTACTTTGCCTCATATAAATCTTTACCACTGGCAATTCCTACTTTTAGAGGGACTGATAATTTAATAACATTTTCCATGACAGTTTTAACAATATTAGTTACAATTTCTACTTCTTCATTTAAAGTATCTATTACTAGTTCATCATGTATTTGTAAAACCATTTTACTTTTAATATTTTGTTTTTTAAATTCATCATATACAAGAACCATAGCTTTTTTAATAATATCGGCACTTGTTCCTTGAATTGGAGTATTAAGCGCTATTCTTTCTCCAGATGTTCTAATCATATAATTACGATTGTTTAATTCTTCTATAGTGCGTTTACGATTAAATAAAGTTCTTACATAACCTTGTTCATAAGCTTCTTTAATAATATTATCCATATATCTTTTAACTCCTGGATATAACTCATAATATTTTTCAATAAATTTAGCAGCTTCTTTAGGATTAATATTTAAGTTTTCACCTAAGCCAAAGCCTGAAATACCATAGACTATACCAAAAATAACAGCTTTAGCAGTGGAACGCATTAATTTTGTTACTTCATTTTCTTTTACACCATAAATATCCGCGGCTACTTTAGTATGAATATCTTGATCATTTCTAAAAGCTGCGATTAATTCAGGACTACCAGAAATATGAGCTAATATTCTTAATTCAATTTGGGAATAATCAATACTTAAAAAGATATCATTACTAGGAATAAAAGCTTTACGTACTTTTCTTCCCTCTTCTCCTCTTACAGGAATATTTTGTAAATTAGGTTCAACACTGGATAATCTTCCGGTTCTAGTTAGAGTTTGTTTAAATATAGTATGAATTTTACCATCGGGGAATTTAGCATTTTCTAAACTAATTGTATAAGTAGATAATATTTTACTAAAATTACGGTATTCTAAAATTAAATTTATAATAGGATGTTTATCAATCAATTTTTGTAACGTTGCAGCATCTGTTTTATACCCAGTTTGAGTTTTTTTACCACTGGCAATACCTAATTTGTCAAATAATATTTCTCCAAGTTGTTTAGGACTAGCAATATTAAATTCACAGCCAGCCATATCATATATTTCTTTAGATAATATTTCTAGTTTAGCTTCAGCTTCCTTTTTTATTTCTTCTAAAGTATCACTGTTGATTTTTACTCCCACATATTCCATATCCGCGAGAACATAAGATAAAGGCATTTCTATTTCACTAAATAATTCATACATATTTTCTTTTTTTAAATCATTAATATAAGTATCTCTGGTATCTAAAATAAAGCGAGATTTTAGTATTATATCTTGTTTTAATTTAGTTATATCTTTAAAGCCTTCTTTTTTGGCATCTTCATAAAACATTACATTTATTCTTTCAGGATGAAGTAAAAAAGCAATATCATCTTTAATAAAACCTTTAGTTAAATAAGCTGCGATCATTAAATCATAGTTAACTTCTGGAATATTAGCTTCATATCTTCTACTTAATATTTCAAGGGATTTAGCATTATAAGTATATATTACTTTATCTTTTAAAATATTTCCTAAATCTTTAAATAAATCTTTATTTAAATAATAATTATTATCTTTATCACATATACCAAGACCTAAAATATTTCCTTTATGATAGTTTTCTTCATCTATTTCTACATAAATACTTACTTCATTACCTAAAGTTATATCATTTATATTGGTAACTTCCTGATATTTAATATCTTCGGTTTTAATTTCAGGTTTATCAAAATTTTTAAGTAAAGAATAAAATTCTAATTCTTCATATATTTCACTTAATGCTTCTTTATTTTCTCCTTTATATTTTATTTCTTCAAAATTAATATTTAAAGGAACATCTCGATATATGGTAGCAATATCTTTACTCATAAAAGCATTTTCTTTATCAGCTTCTAGTTTTTCTTTAGTTTTACCTTTAATATTAGTAATATTTTCATAGATATTTTCTAATGAACCATATTCTTGTAATAATTTTAGAGCAGTTTTTTCCCCGATTCCTTTGACACCCGGGATATTATCTGAGGCATCACCGGCAAGAGATTTTAGATCAATTATTTTAATAGGATCAATACCATAGTCATTTTTAAAAGTTTCAGGATTATATTTGATATAACCGGTTTGTTTTAATAATTTGACATCGACAACAGAACTTATTAATTGAAGTAAATCTCGATCACTTGATATAATTGTAGCATCATATTCAGGATCTAAATCGGCCATTTTAGCAAGAGTACCAATAATATCATCAGCTTCATAGGGTTCTAATTCTAAATATTTAATACCCATAGCGTCTAATATTTTTCTAGCAATTGGCATTTGTTTAATTAAATCATCAGGAGTAGCGTTTCTTCCTTCTTTATAAAAATCATATTTTTGTTTACGAAAGTTTTTTCCTATATCAAAAGCAACGGCAATATATATAGGATTTTCTTCATTTATTATTTTGTTAATCATACTAACAAATCCATATAAAGCATTGGTTGGAAAACCTTTAGAATTACGCATTACATTACCTGTATACGCGGTTGCATAATAACTTCTAAACATTAAATTGTTACCATCTACTAGAATAACTCTTTTCATTTTTTACCACCTAAAATAATTATACAATAAAAATAAAAGATTGAAAATAAAATTAAAGAATTTAGTAAGAAAAAGAATAGAAAGCTTATATTATAATTCTTTCTATTCTAGTATTATGTTGGGTAAAGGTATAACCCATAATCTTGTCTATTAATAAAAAGGTAAGCATAATAGACAAGTAATTTATTTTATTGAACTATGTAGGGATTTGATGGTGTGCCATCTCCTGATAATTTAACATTAGCAGAGAGATTTATTACTGGACGTACACCGGTGATCGTGTTGTCCACGTTAGGGTTGCTGATGTAGCCATCCGAATTCACATAGAACACGTAAGCAGTGCTACTGCCACTACTTGGAGACATCGTCCAATAATCTTGCGATGTATATAAATAAAATTGTTTATTATTTGATGAATTATCGGACTTATAATAATATCCTCCTGCAAATGCTGCTTCATCTGATGTTATTAAGCCTATTGGACTGTTTTCTCCTGTTCCATTATTACTTAATAATTTATGATTACCATATTCTTCTCCATTTGATTTTTGTGCCCCTGGAAGTGTGAATGTATCTTCCGTTCGGGTACATTTAAATGTTGGTGTATGTTTTTCATTAGCACTATTATCAGAATCTTTTAATCTACTCCATGGAGCATATACTGTAAAATTCGTTCCATATCCCATTGCTGTATCACTACTCCCCCATTGTTTTGCCTGGTTATTTATTTGTCTATCATTACAAAATCCAGCATTTGGATCTATGTACTTTTCATAATCTGTCTTTAAATTAGTACTATACCAATTATCTAATACTTTTTTAATATCACTATCATAATTATTTTCATGAGCTTGATTATAACCAATTGTTGGCGTATTTTCTTTAGAAGGAATGCCTTTTTTTTCTGTCCCGTACATATATCCTACATATTTATTATCATTATGATATTCATTATATGCATTTGTTTGTATTTGACTACTTGCTCCATTATTATTTAAATATCCATCATCCGTTGGAGCATCACTTCCTGTTCCAGTATAAATCATTCTTATTGAACCATTGCCATTGATCCTGATAATTCGCCACCATATATTTTGCCCATTTACTTTACCAAACTTTACCCAATTATCTTTTACTTTTCCCCTAAAATAATATGTTGTTCCTAAATCATCTTCATCACTATATAATATAGATTTACCATTTTCATCTGTATGTTCTGTTTCGTCTTTATCTGTAAATCCATTTTTGTCTCCTTCTTGAGTTATTTTATTTAACTTTTCTAAAGTTTTTAATGACTGTGATTTATCAAAATACAAAAAACATGATGTTCCGCTTTTGGTTAAATTAGATATTATTAATTTATTATTGTTCCATTCTAATTCTATATCTTCATTATTACATTTTGTTTGCTCTTGATTTAGTGCATATCCTTGTGGTATATCTTCTACTTCTTCATACTTTCCAGAGCCTTCTTCTGTTTCTTTATAAAATGCAACTAGATTGATGTCTGCTTTACTATCACTTATCTTGGCATGTACTTTTCCTTTAAATCCTTCTCCTATATCTTCGTTTTGTTCTTCTTTTTCTTTATCTGTTAAATTTGGATATTCTATTATAATATAGTAGTATACTTTCTCTCCTGTTTGACTGGATGTTATATATTCATTATCTGTTAATTCTGTTGTTGTTTCTATTTCACTATGTTCTATTACTCCTTCCTTTATTAAGTCTAATTCTTCTATATTTGTTTCACATTCTTCATTTAAATACTGTATTCCATTTGTTACTTTCTTTTTCTTATTACATGTTAAACTTATATCTTTATCATCTTCTTTTGTTTTATATACTTTATATCTTAATTCTGTATTTAAACTATTTATTCCATTCCATATTAAGTTATATG
>CANRBQ010000025.1 GCA_947628905.1 uncultured Bacilli bacterium | reverse complement strand
CTTAACTTCTCTATCCTCATACCTTTCTCTTCTTTCTAATTGATTTACTCAATTATATTAGAAATTTCTAACTTATATTAAAATTATAATCTAACAAATGTCAAAAGTCAAGAAAAATGTCGGCATTTCACGGATAATATTTAATAGACAAAATAATATGAGAAAATTATACTGGTGACAAGATTATGTATAAAGAAAAATTAAAATCAATAAGAGATGAAAAAGAAATTACTCAAGAAATAATAGCAAAACATTTAGGAATTCACAAAGGCTTATATAGTCAATATGAAACAGAATATTCTATTATTCCATTAAAACACTTAATAACCATCTGTGATTATTTTAAAGTTTCTATGGATTATATTCTAAACTTCTCTCAAACAAATAATTACAATAAACTAAACATGGAAATGAACAAAACAAAAACAGGCACAAGATTAAAAGAATTTCGCAAATCTCAAAAGTTAACTCAAGAAAAACTTGCAGAAATATTAAACACAACTCACTCTGTAATTGCCGATTATGAACGAGGAAGATATTTAATTGCTACTCCATTTTTATATACTATATGTAAAAATTATCATATTTCTGCTGATTACATGCTTGGCTTTAAAGATTAAGTAAAAACCACGTTTTAAATTAACGTAGTTAAATTTTTAATTCTTCTTTAAACAAAGTAATAAATTTGTCGTTTCCTTATATTTGCTTTTATTCCCAAATTAAAAAGACTGATACAAAATCAATCATTTTAATTCTATAGCAGTCCTAAAATTACTTAAATACTATTGGCAACAATTTCTTTCATAAACATTTTGAACTTCATTTTCTTCACAACATGAATATGTTGGAGTATAAGTATGTTTATAAATATGATGATTTATAATTCTTGTATTGCAAGGTTGAATATGCGGTACTTCATGACAAATATATCTATGACATACAGTTTCTCTTGGAGCTTCATAAACTGGAGGACACACTACACCTGGCATTGTTTCTCCTCCCATCATACCCATTCCCATCATTTGAGAGGAACAACAAGAACCCATATTCATACCATTCATTCCCATATCTCCTGCTTGATATTCAGTATTATAATAAGCAGTCTCTTGCATAGACTCAAAATCTCTATTATTATTTATCTTCAAGATAATCACTTTTCCTTTCTAGTTTATTGTATGACTAACTTCTTACTTGGAATAGGTAATTATCCTAATATTTCAATAATTAAAATGGCATTTTCATATTTCCATTACTAAAAGCTTTCATCATCTTTTTCATTTCTTCAAATTGATTCAATAATCTATTTATTTCTTCTACTGGTCTTCCTGAACCTTTAGATATTCTTTGTTTTCTACTAGCTTTTAAAACTTCTGGATGTTTTCGCTCATAAACAGTCATAGAACTAATTATTGCTTCTACATGTCCAATTTGTTTAGGATCAACACTTATATTATTAAGGCCCATTTTTCTTGCTCCCGGAAGCATTTTTAAAATATTTTCAAGTGGTCCAAGCTTTTTTATTTGTTTCAAATTATGCAAAAAATCTTCCAAATCATAATTACCTTTTTTCATTTTTATCATTTGATCTTTTGCTTCTTCTTCAGTAACTAAATTTTCTACTTTTTCAGCAATTCCTAAAATATCACCCATATCTAAAATACGCTCTGCCATAGAAACTGGATAAAACTCTCTAAGTCCATCCATTTTTTCTGAATCTCCCACAAACTTAATTGGAATATGTGTAATATGCCTTACAGAAAGAGCAACTCCTCCTTTAGTATTACCATCTAACTTAGTCAAAATTGTTCCTGTAAGATTAAGAGTATTATTAAATCCATTTATTACATTTATAGCGTCCTGTCCCATCATCGCGTCTATAACTAAAATTGTCTCATCTATCTTTATAGCATCACTTATATCTTTTAATTCTTGCATTAAAGCTTCATCTATTTGTAAACGTCCTGCTGTATCTATAATAATATAATCTAAATTATTTTCTTTTGCATATATTTCTGCTTCTTTTACTATTTCTACTGGATTAATTTTTCCTTTAGTAAAAACTGGAATATCTAAATTTTTACCAACTTCAACTAATTGATCTATTGCCGCGGGACGATAAACATCACACGCTACTAATAAAGGTTTTTTATGATATTTTTTTCTTAAAAAATTAGCAAGTTTCCCCGCTGTAGTTGTTTTACCACTACCTTGAAGACCACATAACATAAGTACTGTAGTTCCATTATTTACAGTTAAAGGAACATAATCTCCCCCTAATAACTCTACCAATTCATCTTTAACTAATTTAATAAATAATTCATCAGGCTTAATATTTTTCTCTACTTCTAATCCTAAAGCCTTTTCTTTAACATTCTGAACAAATTCTTTAACTACTTGATAATTAACATCAGCCTCTAATAAAGCTAATCTAATTTCTCTCATTGCATCACTAATATTATCTTCAGTGATTCTTCCCATACCTCTAATATTTTTAATAGCTTTACTAAGTCTATCTCCCATATATTCAAACATTTATATCATCTCCAATAAAAGTATTATATCATGGATAATTTAAGTTGTAAATTAAGGGATAACTTCTTTATTTTTTTTATTACTAACCACATATATTAAAGTACTTACAACTAAAACTAAAGCTCCTCCCCCAATTAAACCATAAGCAAGTAATGTTTTATTATCAATATTATCAATAAGTGTTGTTTTATCTTTATCTAATTTAAATTCATAATTAATCTTATCTAAACTATTATTAGCTAAATTCCAAGTTAAAGTTTTTTTATCACTTGAAACTTCAGAAGCATTACTACTAATTACTTGATTAGGCAATTTTACTACATAATTAAAAGTAATTAAACTATTTAAATCTAAGTCTAAATCTATTCCTTCATCAGATGTAGTATCTTCTTCTGAACTACTAGCAATAAAATTAGCTTTATATACTCCATCACTTGTCTTAGTAAAAAATATATCATTAGTATCCCCATTAAATAAATCTTCTAAATTAACCGTTTTTTCTTTATCAGTACTTATCGCATCTATATTATCAAAATTTCTTGATATATGAACATTATAAACATAATTATCTTCATCTAAACCCGCTGTAACTTCATATCCTTTATCTTTTAACTCTTTTTCATCTTCTTCACTAAAAAGAGAATCTTCTGAAAAATCTTCGGAACTAACATAATCTTTTACATATTTTTTTATATCATCTTCTCCTAAATCATCTACTTGTAAATCATTCTCACTAATACATGTAGCCATACAATTTGAATCACTATTACTACTACATTCTTCTGTACATGACTCTGTAATAAGTTGTTCTTTAAAAGAATCAGCCGTATCTTGATCAGCAAGCATTAATTTAGCAAACTTTAACATATCTATATCCATATTCATATCTAAAGCTACACTTTTATCTTCTTTTATTTCCATTTCTACTTTATAATCTACACAACCTACAACTAAAAACATAGTAATTAATAATATTATTAATTTCTTCACAAATATCAACTCCTAACAAAAATATACCATAAATTAAAAAAACTGTAAACCTATATAAAAATAGATTTACACTTCTTTTTAACTTAATGTTGTATTCCGAATATCTTCTATAAAAGCTTGCATAATAGTTAAATAATTCTCATTATTATTAACTTCTTCATCTTTTAATGTATAAAGCATATTAACATTAATAATATTTGCATTATAATTACTTTCTAATTCTTTAATTAAATCACTTTTTTCATCACTACTACATAAATATATATCTTTATATTTTTCATTTTTAAAATTACTCTTAATTGTTGCTTCTGCAACAGCATCACTATCCAAAACAACTACATTAAATCCATATTTTTCTAAAAATTTAAGTTTATTAGAAGATACCACCAAAGTAGTATTTCCATCTTTACTAGCCATATTAGCAATATTTCTTAAATCAGCATCCATATACGATAAAGTTTCTTCTAACTCTTTATAATTAGCCTCAATATTATCTATAACTAATTTACTAGTTGTATAATCTACTAAATTATTCTTTATATTTTTAGCTAACATCAAATAATTATTAGGACTTAACCATAACTCTTCTACTTCATTTTGATAATTTAAACCATAAGAAACATCAATCAATAATAAATTTTCATTTTCATTTAAAAACTCTCTTGCTAATTCTTTTTCATTTGTAAGCCCATTATAAACAAATAAAGCCCCTCTTTGATATGTTTCTTTTTGTTTATTTGTTAATTCATAAGTTTTAATATCAGCCCCACTAGGATAAATACTATATACATCTTTTTCTTCACCATATAAATAATTAGTTAAATATTGAATAGGATATATAGTTGTATAAACATTATTATTACTTAATTTATCACTTTTAAAACAACCACTTAACCCCAAAATAACCACTAACAATACCCCTATTTTTATTAATCTTTTCATTCTTCCACCTTCAATATTAATATTGTAATTTATTTTCTTAAATTTTTCAACTTATTTTAATATATATTATCTTAAAAACAATTGCAAATTTTGTCGAACGCTTTTCCTGGACATAATACTATTTATATTTTAAAATAAATATTAAACAACTTATGAAAGGATTATTATGAATATTACAGTCTTAGGAAATACTCTCGATAAAGAACAAACAATCGCAGCCACCACTAACAATGAAAACACTATGATTATCGCCGGGGCTGGATCAGGCAAAAGTTTAACTATGGTAGGTAAAATAAAATATTTAGTTCAAGAAAAACATATTCCCCTAAATAATATCTTGTGCATTACTTTTACAAATGATGCTGCTTTAAGTTTACAAAAGAAAATAAAAAAAGAATTAAATCTTGATAACAAAGTTTATACTTTCCATAAATTAGCTTTAGAAATAATAAAAAGCCATCATATTAAATATACCATCGCTGAAGATAATTTATTAGATTATTTAATTGAAGAAATATTTTCATCTCTATCTAACCCTACTTATTTTCGCAGATATTTTTTTAATAAAAATTTTGAAACTTCTATTGCTTTTCAAAACTATAAAAAAACAATTGCCAGATTTATAAGACTATACATATCTACATATTATGATATAACTAAATTTAATGAAATATTATCTAAAGCATCTAAAAAAGATATTCCCTACTTACTTATAATTAAAAAAATATATGAAATGTATTTAATAGAAAAACAATCTCAAAACTTAATTGATTTTGATGATATGATATTTTTAGCAACTAAATTAGTTAAAGAAAAAGGAATTAATAAAAACTATCAATATATTATTATTGATGAATACCAAGATACTTCAACAGTAAGAGAAAACTTAGTAAAAGAAATAGTTAATAAAACACATGCTTATATAACTGTTGTTGGTGATGATTTTCAATCTATTTATCGTTTCTCTGGTTGTGATCTAAATAACTTTCTTGATTTCCCACATAACTTTAAACCCGTTAAAAAACTATATTTAACTAGCACTTATCGTAACAGTCAAGAATTAATTAATGTTGCAGGTTCTTTTGTCATGGAAAATCCTCGCCAAATCAAAAAAACTTTAACTTCCAAAAAAAGTATAACTAAACCTCTTACTTTTCTTTATTATAAAAATGAAAAAAAAGATTTTTTAAAAGCTCTAGCATATATAAATAGTTCTAATCTTATGATATTAGGCCGTAATAATTTAGATATTTATAATGTTTGTTATCCAAACTTAATAAAAGATAATCATATTACCTATAATAATACTAATACTTACTATAAAACTATTCATAAATCTAAAGGTTTAGAAGAAGATAATATTCTAATTATCAATTTAACTAATGATCCTAATTCTCTTCCCAGTAAAATAAAAGATGAAAAAATCTTAAAATATGTTTTAGCTCATAAAGATATATACCCCCATGAAGAAGAAAGACGCTTATTTTATGTTGCTCTAACTAGAACTAAAAATTGTTGCTATTTATATATAAATAAAAAAAACTCTTCCATCTTTGTGGAAGAATTAAAGAAAAAATATTCTAAATATATTAATTTTATTAATTTATAACAAATCTTCAAATTCTTTCTTTTCTTTCTCTTCTATTTTAATAATTTCATGTCCTTTAACCGCCTTATATATCATTTCTTCATAAGGTATTAATTTTTCATATTCTAAACATTTAACTTTATCAGGATTAATAACAGGATGTTTAGGCACAAATATTGTACAACAATCTTCAAATGGTAAAATACTAGTTTCATAAGTATCTATTTTTTTAGCTATATCAATAATATCTAACTTATCAAAACAAGCTAAAGGTCTAATAACCGGTATTCTAACAACTTCATTAATCGCGGCCATACTAGTAAGTGTTTGACTTGCTACTTGTCCAATTGATTCGCCATTAATAAGAATTTTAGCTTTTCTTCTCCCCGCTATAATTGCACTTACACGATACATCATTCGTCTCATTATTGTTATTAAATATTCATGAGGTATATTTTTATATATTTCTTCTTGTATTTCTGTAAAATTAACTACATGTAAAATAATATCATTATTATATTTAGCTAATTTACGGGCAAGTTTTATAACTTTATTTTTTGCCTCTATACTTGTATGTGGAGGACTTTCAAAATAAATTGCTTCTATTTTAACTCCTCTTTTAATAGTCATATAACCAGCCACTGGAGAATCAATTCCCCCACTTAACATTAATAACCCTTTTCCTAAAGTTCCAACTGGATAGCCACCTAATCCCTTAATTTTTTCAAAATATACTAAACTATTATCTTTTCGATACTCAATATTAATTAAAATATCAGGATTATTAACTTGAACTTTAATATCAGGAATATTCTTTAATATTTCTGCTCCCATCATTTTACTTAATTCTATACTAGTAAACTCTATTTTTTTATTACTTCTTTTACTTTCTACTTTAAAAGTTTTAAACTCTCTATCTTTAAGTAATTCTAATACATAAGGAGCTATTTCATTTATATTATTACTTTCTATTATATAACCTACATTAATTTCATGTATTCCAAAAACATTAGTAACTCTTTTTATTACTTCATCTATATCAGCATCAGTTCTAATAAACATTCTTCCAAGATCATAAGAAACATTAACATTCATATCTTTCAAAGCTACTAAAATATTATCTCTTAATTTAGTTAAAAAGAAATTAATATTATCTTTCTTAGTAGAAAGTTCTCCATATTTAATTAATATAATTTTTTCCATCTAAACCACCCATTATTGTTTATTCTCTATCCATGTAACCCACTTAATTTCTTATATATTTGATCAAAATACTCTATAAATTTATTAATTTCATCTGTTGTTGTAAGATGTGATAAACTTATTCTTAATGTTGATGATGCTCTAACTCTATCATTATATATAGCAAGAACACTAGTAGATAAATTGCCACTAGAACAAGCTGTATTACTGCTAACATATACTTCATAATCTTCTAAAGCATGTAAAAAAGTTTCTCCCTTAATATTTCTTAAACTTATATTTAAAATATGAGGAATAGAATATTTAGTTTTATTAATCATAACCCCTTCATATTTGCTTATAGCATCCACCACTTTATTATTTAATCTCTCAATAAATCTTTCTCGCTTTTCAATATCAGTTGTTGCAAGTCTAACAGCTTTTGAAAGAGCCACAATTAAAGGAACTGGAGGTGTCCCAGGATTAAGCATATTACTCTTTCCTGAACCATATAAAATTGGTTTAATATTTACACTACTATTTTTATATAAAACGCCAATTCCTTTAGGTCCATATATTTTATGTCCTGTAAAAGTAGCCATATCTACATCATGAAAATTTACACTTACTTTTCCTACTGCTTGAGTCATATCTGAATGAAAAATTGTCTCTGGATTTTCTTTTTTTATTATTTGTCTAATCATTTTTAAAGGTTGTCTAACCCCTGTTTCACTATTAACAGCACATATACTTACTAAAATAGTATCAGGTCTAATTAAACTTTTTAAATCTTCAAAATCAACTAATCCCTCTTCATCATTCTTAACATAACTTATCTCAAAGCCCATACTTTCTAAATAATCACATATTGCATATATACTTGGATGTTCTAACTTTGAAGTTATAATATGTTTTCCCTTTTTATGATATTCCAACGCACAACCAATTAAAGCCAGATTATTAGATTCTGTTGCTCCATTAGTATAAGTTATTTCACTATCTAAAATATTAAATATCTCTGCAATTTGTTTAGTTGCACTATTCATTAAATTTTTAGTTTTAACTCCTAATTCATGCAAAGAATTAGGATTACCAAAAAAATCTTTACTAGTTCTATTATAAGTATCTAAAACTTCAAAACCCACTGGAGTTGTCGCACTATAATCTAAATATATCATAACATCACCATCCTAAATCTTATAATCCGTATGTTCTTCTTCATTTATTTTTTCTAAAACTTTTCGCATCAAATCTTTTCGTCCAAATCCTGAAGTTACCTGAACTATATCAAAGCCTGGACGTCTATTCCCTTCAATCAAAGTACATCCATCTTCTGTTACTGCCACATCCCATCCTACAACATGAATATGAGAATTTACTTTTGATGCTTCCAATACTGTTTTTTTAACTATATCCCAATTAGGTATTTTAAATCCCTCAAATTTTATTTTACTTTTAGGATGAACACTATAACGATTTAAATCTTTATCTACTGCCTCTCCTACTAATTTACCTGTTTCTAAATCAATTAATAAAGCCATACCTCCTTTATGAAAGTTATCTACCGCCGCATTTCCATTACCTACTCTTAATGTTGCAAATAAAACTTCTGAGTGTTCTTTATAATTAAAAGTTAAAATTCTAATTGTATTAACACTTTCCTGACAAAAAGCCATCAAATCTGGATGTTGAATAACATACCCTTCCAAAAAAAGTCTATTTTCTTTCAATTCTGTAAAAAATGCTTCTACATCTGTAACTTGTTTAGCAAACATTTTATCTACACCCCGACCCCCTAAACCATCAATAGGTTTAATCATAAACTCTGGATTATTATCTAAAAATGTTTTTAATTCTACAATAGTACCTTCATAAAAGAAATCTCTTGCTACATAATCTTTAAAATTCTTTAAAAATTCTGGCTTAATAGTAAAAAAAGTTTTATACCTACTAGGACTTACTATTTCATAAAATTTATCTTGATCTTTAATTGATGCATATTCTTTAATTTCTTTTTTAGTCTTTAAATATAATTCATAATTTAAATAATCACTATATCCAAAACCTTGCATCATAAAACATTTTAAAAATTTATTAAATAACTTTAATTTACTCATTTTTGTTTCTTCTGATACTTTATCTAGTTTTTTTAAAAAGTTCCCTAAATTACCTTTTAAAGCATAAGAAATAATACCCATTATTAATCACCAACTTCATTATACCAAAGCTCTATTTCCTTAGCAAGTTTTACTTTATTAATTCTTCATAAATTTTAATTGCCATATCTGTAACATTTTTAGCTGAATATCTATCTGCTACTTCTCGCAAATAATTAATATCATAATTATCTATATTTTGATAAACTTCTTTAATAGCCAAAGCTAAAGCTTTAACATCTGAAATTTCTACTAACTTACCACATTTATCATCAATATATTCTTCTGGTCCAAAACATTTAGTTGAAACAACTGGCATACCACTTGCTAAAGCTTCTATACCTGGAATACAAAATGTCTCATTAGTACTAGTTATTACAAACATATTATTTTTATTTAATATCTCTGCAATTTCTTTTTTAGTTTTTCTCCCTACAAAATCTACATATTTATTTAAACCTAATTCCCTACATTTTTCTTTATAAAAACTATCTAAATAACCATCACCTACAATAGTTAATTTAACATCTTTTATTTTACCCTCATCTACAATTATCTTTAAAGCCTCCAACAAATCTTCAACTTTTTTGCCTTTCCTAAAAGCACATACTTTAGCTATTCTAAGTCCTTCTATCTTCTTTCTTGGTATTTTAAATATATCTACATCAACTAAATTAGGTAAATGAGAACATTTAACATCCAAAGGTAAACCTTCTAACATATATTTACTAACTGCCGTAAAATAACAATGTTTTAAAACATATTCTGTATATTTAATATTTTCTTCCTTAAAAAAGTCTTTATAATATGTTGCATGTTCTGTAACCACGACAGGAATATTATATTTTTCTCCAATCAAAGCCGCCGCATATCCAGAAGGAAGTGTAACCTGAGCATGAATAACATCTGGTTTAGGATTATCCCGCAAATAATCTTTAAAAGCTTTTTCCATTATTTTTACATATCTTTTTAATTGCCACTTTTTGCTTATTCTTTCAACATTTAACATTCTCGTAATAAAAACATTATAATTTTTTTCTTTTATTACTTCTTTCTTCTTCATAAATAAAAACTTAATCGGAGCAATTAATCTTTGCCTTTCAATAAATAACATATTAACATCTATATTATCTCTCGCTCCTAAAGCTTCACAAAATTCTTTATGATATATTCCCATCAACCCATCATCACCATTTGGATACCATGCTGGAATAACAAGTACTTTCATTAAAACTTCTCCTCATCTATTACTATTTTACCATATTTTTTCTAAAAATTATTAAAATATTATCTTCTTTACACTCAAATATAAAAAGCCTAACTATTGTTAAGCTTAAAATCTATCTTTATTTCTTAAAAATGGTGGTATATCATACTCATTATCTAATTGTTCTACAGGTTCTGGTGCCCTTCTTCTAGGCATTGTAGTTTTATCAGAGAATAACATTTCTTCTGTTTCTCCCTCATCATCAAAACCAGTTGCTATAACAGTTACAATAACTTCATCAGTTAAATTATCATTTTGAATAGCTCCAAATATAATATTAACATCATTATTAGCCGCGGCTCTAACAGTCTCAACAGCATCCTCAATCTCAAATAAAGTTAAATTAGAACCACCAGTAACATTAACAATCGCATTCGTTGCTCCCTCAATTGTAGCTTCAAGAAGTGAATTAGCCACTGCTTGACGTGCTGCTTCAATTGCTCTATTTTCTCCCGCATTACAACCAATTCCAATAATCGCAGTACCACTCTTTTGCATAACTGTTTTAACATCTGCAAAATCTAAGTTAATAATACCAGTAACCGCAATCAAATCAGAAATAGATTGAACACCTCTATGTAATACATTATCTACTTCTTTAAATGCATCTTTAAATGATGTATTTCGATCTATAATATCTCTTAATTTATCATTTGGAATAACAATAAGCGTATCAACATGTTTTTTTAACTCTTCTAAACCTAAAAGTGCATTTTCCATTCTTCTTTTGCCTTCAAATCTAAATGGCTTAGTTACAATTCCCACTGTAAGAGCTCCAGATTCTTGAGCAATCTCAGCAATAACAGGCGCTGCTCCTGTCCCGGTTCCACCACCCATACCACAAGCAATGAAAACCATGTCAGCACCTTTAATAACTTCTTCTAAATCTGCTTTAGATTCAATCGCTGCAGCTCTTCCAATCTCAGGATTAGCTCCAGCTCCTAACCCTTCAGTTATTGTTGCCCCAATTTGAACTTTATTCTCACAAGTTGATGCATTAAGCACTTGTAAATCTGTATTTACAACAATAAATTCAACGCCTTTTACTCCTTCTTCAATCATTCGATTAACCGCGTTCATACCGCCGCCGCCAACGCCTACAACTTTTATCTTTGCAATTTGATCCATCTGTAAACCGTTCATACGCACTCTCCTTAACTATCAAAAAAATATCCAAATAATTTTCCTAATATCGAATTCTCATTTATATTTACTTTCTTATGAGTTCCACTTAAAGCTTCTAACTCATCAAAATTAAAAACTGAATACTCTTTATTTTTTAATTTTAATCTTCCGTTATAATATTTAATGGTCCCAATACTTGTGCTAAATTTATTATTTCTAACACCTACAATATCTATTTTACCAAGAATATACGATTTAGTAAAGACTTTATCAAGCAAAATGTTAAAATCTCCTATTTCTGTAGTTCCTCCTGTTACAATTATATATTCAATATTTTTCTTCGTAAGTAAATTCATTTGCTTTTTTGAAAGCTCTAAAATTTCTTCCAATCTACTTTCAATAATCTCACTTAAATCTTTCTGATTAATAGTAATATTTTCTCCTAATCTATCTGTTAAATTAACTTTTTCTTGAGCATCTGCCATATCTGGAACTGCCAAACCTAAATTTACTTTTATTTCTTTCGCATCCTTTTTAGTAATCTTATAAATATAAGCTATATCATTATCAATTGATGAACCACCAAGCTCTATAACTTCAGATTTTACTAAAATTCCTTTATTAAATATTGATACCGTTGTAGTTTCTGCTCCAATATTTATAAGTGCTCCCAACATACCTGCCATATCTTTCGTTTTATTTGCTTCATAATCTCCTAAAGGAGTTGTAACTACATCTAACACTTTAACTCCAATTTTATCTAAAACAGATATAAAAGGACTAACTGTAGCTTTAGGTATTGTAATTAGAACTGCTTTTATTGTTAATTTATTTCCTAACATATTTATAGGATTTTTTACTATTTCTTCATTATTAATTTTATATCTTGTGGGAATAACACTAACTAACTCTTGATCTTCATTTATTTTATTATAACTAGCCGCCTGCATAGCTCTAATTAAATCTTGGTAACCAATTACTTTATCTTCATTAGTAATGGTCGTACTACCCTCACTTATAAGTGCTTCTGTATAATAAGCTGGCACAGCTAAAACTACTTCTCTAACTGCTAATCCAATAACTTCTTCTGCTTTATGAAATACTTCCTTTAAAACTGGTATCAATTCATCTTTACTACTAATTAAACCCTTTTTAATTCCTTTACTTGGTATTTCTGAAACACAAAGAATATTTAATGAATTTTTAATAAACTCACCAACAATTAGCTTAATTGAACTATCACCAATATCTAAACTAGCTATAATCTTCCTCATAGTCTCCACCTATTCTTGTTTTAATTATACTTTAATTTCTATCTATTTTCAAGTTATAAAGAATAAAGTTTAATAATTAATCACTTTCTTATTCTAGCTAGCTCTTTTATTCCATCTTTTATTTTTCTTTTAGCTACCGCGGTTACCACATAATCTAAACATGACTCATCTTGTCTCAATTTATTTTCATCCACCAAAACTTCAATAACATCTTCATTTTTTAAAATATAATTTAATCCCACCATTTTACCATTTACTAAAGCACTAACTGCTTTATCTCCAATTTCACTATGAATCTTATAAGCAAAATCTAACACACATGCCCCTTTAGGAAAACTATGAATAGTCCCATCTTTAGCATATACTTGTACTTGTTCTTTTAATAATTCCCCATATACTTGCTTTAAAAAATTATCATTATCTATAATATATAAATTTTCAATTTCTTTAATTGAAGCCATAAAACTATCTTCCATCATTAAATATTCCTGAATCTCTCTAAAACTTTTATCAGGATATAAATCTCTCAAAACAGCAAAACCATATTTATTAACTAATCCCATTCTTTTTGTAAATATTTGAAATTGAATATAATGATTTTTAAATCCCGAAACAGTTGTGTGTATTGCTCTATATCCATTAGGCTTAGCACTAGAAATAAAATCTCTAAAATAACCTTTATTAGCCGATTTATATTTTTCATGCATTAACATCAATGTTATATAACATTCCTTCAAATGTTCCACTTCTATTTGATAAGATATCAAATCCGGAATAGTAGACATCTTTTGCTTAATCTTTAATTCTTTATATAAAGCATAAGCACTCTTAAATCTTACTCTTAATTCATTTCTTATTCCTTCTAAATAAAGTTCTTTTCTAACATTATCTAATATTTCTTCTATTTCACTTAAATGTTTAGTAATATAATCATTAGTAATCCCTTTAATCTCTTTATATTTACTAGGATTTAAATCTTTAAAACATAAATCTTCTAACTCACATTTTACATTAAAAGCTCCTATTCTATCCGCAATAGGTACAAATAACTGTAAAGTTTCCAAACTCTTCGCATGAGCCTTTTTCTTTATTTTCTTAAACTCTATAGTACGCATATTATGTAATCTATCGGCAAGTTTTATTAAAATAACCCGATAATCTAAAATTAATCTTCTTAATAACAAACAAGTATTATCTTGTTCTCTTTGACTCTTAGATACAAAATTAATATTTTTAATTTTAGTTACAGCATTTACTAAAAAAGCAATATCTTCTCCAAATAATTCTCTAATTTCTTTTTCATCTGTTTCTGTATCTTCAATAACATCATGAAGCAAAGCCGCACAAATACTATTAGAATCATGTAATCCCATTTCATCAAACAAAATATATGCTACAGCTTCTGGATGCGTAATATAAGCTTCTCCACTATCCCGATATACACCCTCATGTTTAATAGTAGCATAAGAATGAGCTCTCTTAATTAATTTAATTTCTTCTTCCGTAAAATATTTTGGTAATTCTTCTAACAACAACTGAAACATAAAACCCCATCCTCCTAAGATATTGCTATCATAACAAATAAATTCCTAAAAAGCAAGAAAAAGAGATAATTATCCCTTTTACTTTAATTTAATATTAAATGCTCTATTTCTAATTGCAATAACCGCACTAATACTATCAGCATTTAATATATCTCTATCTATTTTAAATACTAACTTATCACTATAATTAACTGGATTAATAATTGAAACATTCCGAGTATATTCTTTATCTTGTATTTTATACTTTATTATCATAAAATCATCAAAGAAATTTTTAAATGTTTTATTAGAATAAGACATATAAAGAGAATCAGTATCTAAATTTAAACTATAATCCATGACCATTAAAGTATTCTTATCTACTTCATTACCATTTAAATATAAATCTCTAACTACATCATAACAATTATTTTTACTTAAACAATAATTTTCATTATAACTAAATCTTCCCATAAACTCATAACTATTTAATGATACTTCTGATTTATTTAAATTAGTATTATCTAATTTAATAACAGTACCCATATTAAAATCATTACTTATTATTTCACTATCAACAACTTTAGGATTTAATTTAAATCTTTTATTAATAACTCCTATACCCCCTTGAGAAGAATCAAATCCAGAATAAGCTTCAATCTCATATTTTCCCCCATGAATAAGTGAGCTATCTATTTCATAAGCCATAATATATGTTCCTTCAGTATTACCCTTAATTTGCCCTCCCCCATAAGGATTGCCTAAATCTGCAAAATTATTACTAGCAACCATATCAGGAGAAACTCTAAGCGAATTAACTACTAATTGTATATTAGCATAATTAAATACTTTATCATCTCTAAATCTATTAGTAAGCTTAAATTTAACAATTACATAAGTTTTTCCATCTTTTATAACCTGTCCTTTTAAATTCAAATCTGATATATAAGAATCTTCAACTTTCATATTAAGAAATCCAAAAGAAACAGTATCTCCATTATTATAAACTTTTTGATAAACTTCTCTATTCATAAAAAGCATTGTACCAATAACTCCAATAGCTACTATAAAAATAATTGTAAATATAAATTTATTCTCTTTATAATAATACTTTAATTCTCTAAAAAATCTCCTAATATTTCTCTTAGTTTTATAAGTATCTCTTCCTACTAAAAACTCAAATTCTTCACTATCTTCAGCACTAATCTGTAAATCTTCCAAATCATCTTTAAAATTAAACTGTTTAATATTAAAACCAACCCCACGCATTAAGACATAAACTATAAATATATACTGACTATAATGAATTAATAAACTTAAATCTCTTAATATTCTTGCAAAAGTATTATCTAAAGTATCATTCTCAATCATTCCAAATACAACAAAACAACCTGTAATTAATAAAAACATAGCTAAATAATAAAGAATACTTATATTATAAAACTTTGTAGGTTTACTCTTTTTCTGTAATACTAACGACAAAATTATTAATATTAACAAGATTAATATAACCGCGATATACATGAATATATTAATATAATTACTAGTTAAATTAGATAACATCATATCGGAACTTAACATATATCCATTACTTACATAAACTCTAAAAAAACGTACTATAGCTCCCGTCTTAAATACTAAATAACACATAGGTATTAAAAGCATTAAATGTATCATTCTAAAATGTCTAATAATAAAAGCATAAGGTTTTTTTAATATCATTTCTAACACCTTCCATCATAATTTTAACAAACTAATTGTTCTTTGTAAATTATTTTAAAAAAATTTAAATAAATATTGGGAAAAGTGTTGACAAAAAAACGTTTATCCTTTAATATAACAATCACCAATTCACTTAACAAGGCGAATTGGTGCTAGTATCACACTAGTCAACCCCTTTTTATTCTTTTTGAAGCTGTCTTCAGGGGGCAGCTTCTT
>CANRBQ010000024.1 GCA_947628905.1 uncultured Bacilli bacterium | reverse complement strand
AATCTGAAGGCTGATACAACGTTTACGGGAGATGGAACAAAAGATACTCCATACGAAGTCTCTTGACGAAGTATGGATTAGAAAACACTTTTCAAGGAGTGTAGGTTGGTGGTTCAAAATGACTCTTCATTTTGGACCTTCTCACCAAAGTTATGTATAATATAATATATCCAAATTTGCAAAACTTGTTTTGCAAGAATAAATTTTTTGAAATCAGGTATAGTCGGCAACTTGTTGTCGACTTTTACAATTAATGTGCTATAATTAAATGGGTTAGTCTAAAGAATTATGCGAGTCTCCGTTTAACTTTAACAGCGGTTATGCTAACGTGTTCTTTGTGAGAAACGATGGCAACCTCACCAACAACAACGTGAACAACACGTTGGGTGTGCGCCAATATCCTTTTTAACTCATATATTTGATTAAGGTTTAATATAGCAGATTAGGATACAAGATTAGTCCAAAGTTATTACTTAAATATTTGATACTGATGTTTTATATCTTGAATATAAAATTATGACAGTATCTTTTTTAGTTTTTGCTTATTTTAGGCTTGACTATCATAAAATATATTGTTATAATCTATTTTGTATGACTGGCTTAGATGTGCGAGGTTGCTGATACGCGAGGGTTGGTTGTTCCAATTAATTCTTAATCAGGGAATTCGGACGGAGCAAGTCTATACTAGATATAGGCGAAAGGAGGACATTTTATATGTCAAGTACAAAAGTTAGAATTAATCTTAGAGCGTATGATCATAGATTATTAGATAATGCGGCAGTAAAGATTGTAGAAACAGTTAAAAGAACTGGTGGAGAAGTAAGCGGTCCAGTACCACTTCCAACAGAAATTCAAAAATATACTGTTTTAAGAGCGGTTCATAAATATAAAGATGCTCGTGAACAATTTGAAATGCGTACTCATAAGAGATTAATTGATATTAAAAATCCAAGTAAAGAGACTATTGATGCTTTAACTCACTTAGATTTACCTAGTGGTGTAGACATTGATATAAAATTATAATTAGAAAAGAGGAAAAAACATGAAAGGAATCTTAGGGCGTAAGCTCGGAATGACTCAAGTATTTACAAAAGATGGTAAGTTAATTCCTGTTACAGTAGTAGAAGTTGCACCTAATACTGTAATGCAAGTTAAAACTGCTGAGTCAGATGGCTATAATGCGATTCAATTAGGCGTTTTTGATAAAAAAGAAAAAAATGCTAATAAACCAGAAATGGGAAGAGCTAAAAAAGCAAATACAACTCCTAAGCGCTTCTTAAAAGAGATAAGAGATTATGAGGGTACTTATAATGTAGGAGATACAATTGGTGCAAGTTTATTTGAAGTTGGAGAAGTTATTGATGTTACAGGAACTAGTAAAGGTAAAGGCTTTACAGGTGTAATTAAACGTCATAATCAATCTCGTGGACCAGAAACTCATGGTTCTAATTATCATAGAAGACCAGGTTCAATGGGAACTATGCTTCCGAAGAGAGTTTTAAAGGGTAAGAAATTATCTGGACATATGGGAGTAGAAACAGTAACTATTCAGAATTTGGAAGTTATTGAAGTTAATGAAGCTGAAAATTATATTTTAGTAAGTGGAAATATTCCAGGAGCAAAAAATTCATTAGTATTTATTAAGAGTGCTGTTAAAAATAGCAGAAAGAAAAATCCAAAAGAGATTATAACTTATGAATCTGTTGTGGATGAAGTAGTAGAAGATAAGAAAGAAGAAGTAGCAGTAGAAAATGTCGAAACTATAGAAGAAACTATTACTGAAGATGCAGTTACTGAAGAAAGTACTAATGAAGAAGAAAATCCGGGAGAAAACAATTAGTTTTCTAGAAAGGAAATCGTTATGAAAATAAGTGTAAAAAATAAGCTTGGTGAAAAAGTTAAAGATTTAACTTTAGCTGATAGCGTTTGGAATATTGAAGCTAATGATTTAGTTTTAAAGAAAATGATTAGATTACAACTTGATGCGACTCGTCAAGGTACAGCAAAAACTAAAACTCGTAGTGAAGTTTCTGGAGGTGGAAAAAAGCCTTGGAGACAAAAAGGTACTGGTAGAGCTCGTCAAGGAAGTATTCGCGCTCCTCAATGGAGAGGTGGAGGAATTGCTTTAGGAGTAAGTCCTCGTGATTATACTTTTGATATTAATAAGAAAGAAAGAGTACTAGCTTTAAAAAGTGCTTTAACACATAAAGCTCAAGATAAAGAATTAGTAGTTCTTGATGAAATTAAACTAGATAGTTTGAAAACTAAAGAAGTTAAGAAATTAATGGATAGTTTAAAACTTGAAGGTAAAGTATTATTTGTAACACTTGAAGAAAATGAAGATTTATTCATGGCTACAAGAAATTTAGGGTATGCTTATCATATTATGGCAAGTGATATTAACTGTTTAGATTTAGTTAATGCAGATGTACTTGTAATTGATGAAGCTGCAGTTAAAAAACTAGAGGAGGTGCTTAAATAATGAAAGATTATACAGATATTATTTATTCACCAGTTATAACTGAAAAAAGTGCACTTAAGATGCAAAATGATAATGTTTATACATTTAAAGTTGCGAAAGATGCAACTAAAACACAAATAAAGAAAGCAATAGAAAAAGCTTTTGGAGTAAAAGTAGTTAGTGTTAATACTTTAAATACAAAGGCTAAGAAAAGAAGAGTTGGAAGATATACAGGGATGACTAAAACTTATAAGAAAGCAATAGTTACTCTTGATGCTAACTCTAAAATAGAATTATAGGAGGAAAGTTTATGGCTATTAAGAAATTTAAACCTACGACTAATGGACGTAGAGGAATGTCAACACTTGTTAATGAAGAATTAACAACTAGTACTCCTACAAAAAGTTTACTTAAGACTAAAATGAAAACTGGTGGAAGAAATAATCAAGGTAAACTTACTGTTCGTCACATTGGTGGGGGAGCTAAGAGAAAATATCGTTTAATCGATTATAAGAGAAATAAAATTGGAATTACTGGTAAAGTTGCTTCTATTGAATATGATCCAAATAGAAGTGCAAATATTGCGTTAATTAATTATCGCGATGGTGAAAAAAGATATATTATTGCTCCAAAAGGTTTACAAGTTGGAATGATAATTGAAAATGGTCGCGATGCTGATATTAAAGTAGGAAATGCTTTACCACTTGAAGCTATTCCTGTTGGTACATATATTCATTGTATTGAATTAAAACCAGGTAAGGGCGCTGAATTAGCAAGAAGTGCTGGAGCTAGTACACAAATTCTTGGTCGTGATGGTAAATATGTTATTTTAAGACTTCAAAGTGGTGAGACTAGAAAAGTACTTGGAGCTTGTATGGCAACTATTGGAGTTGTGGGAAATGAAGATTATGAACTTGTTAATTTAGGAAAAGCAGGAAGAAAAAGACATATGGGAATTAGACCTACTAACCGTGGTAGTGTAATGAACCCTAATGACCATCCACATGGTGGTGGTGAAGGTCGTACTCCTGTTGGACGTAAGAGTCCGATGACACCTTGGGGTAAACCAGCGCTTGGATATAAGACAAGAAAAAATAAAAAGGCTTCTAGCAAGTTAATTGTTAGTAGAAAGAACAAATAGGTGAGTAAGAATGGCAAGAAGTTTAAAGAAAGGTCCTTATGTATTTGATAGATTACTAAAAAGGATTCAAGAATTAAATAAAAATAATAAAAAAGAAGTTGTTAAGACTTGGTCTCGTCGTTCAACTATTTATCCAGATTTTGTAGGGCATACAATTGCTGTACATAATGGTAAAGAGTTTATTCCAGTATATATTACAGAAGATATGGTAGGACACAAACTTGGAGAGTTTGCATTAACTCGTAAGTTTGGTGGACATGCTGGACAAAAGTAGGAGGTTAATAGATGGAAACTTATGCAATACATAAGGGAGCTATGATTGCCCCTAGAAAAGCAAGAATGACTATGGATTTAATTCGTGGGAAAGATGTACAAACTGCGCAAGGAATTTTAGAGAACACTAATACTAAAGCGGCTAGATTAATTCTTAAGGTACTTAATAGTGCTATTGCAAATGCAGTAAATAATAATGGTGCTAAGGAAGAAGATTTAGTTATTAGTGAATGTTACATTAATCCTGGACAAGTTTATAAGAGAATTAAATTTGCAAGTCGTGGAAATGTCGATAGAAGAGATAAAAGAACTAGTCATATAACTATTAAAGTTAGTGATGGGAAAGTTAAGGAGGAAGCATAATGGGACAAAAAGTTAATCCAATAGGTTTTAGACTTGGAGTTAATAAAACTTGGGAATCTAAATGGTTTTCTAAGAATGATTATGCCGAGACTCTAAATAAAGATATTAAAATTAGAGAGTTTTTAGAAAAGAAGTTAAAAGATGCGGCTGTTGCTAGTATTGAAATAGCACGTAAGAAAAACAGAATTGATGTTACAATTAATACTGCTAAACCTGGTGTTATTATTGGTAAAGGTGGCGAAGACATTGAAAAACTTCGTAAAGATATTAAAAAATTAGTTAATGAAGATGTCTACGTTAATATTGTAGAAGTTAAGAATCCAGATTTAAATGCTAAGTTAGTTGCGCAAAATATTGCATCACAAATTGAAGCTCGTGCTCCATTTAGAAGTGCTCAAAAAAGAGCTATTAGAAATACAATGAAAGCTGGAGCTAAAGGAATTAAAACTAGTGTTTCTGGAAGACTTGGAGGAGCAGAAATGGCTCGTACTGAAGGTTATACAGAAGGAACTGTTCCACTTCATACAATTAGAGCAGATGTAGATTATGCAATTGCAGAAGCAAATACTACTTATGGTAAAATTGGAGTTAAAGTTTGGATTTATAAAGATGAAATTTTACCTGCTAAGAAATCTCTGAGAGGAGCTGATTCACATGTTGATGCCAAAAAAAACTAAGTATAGAAAACCACATAGATTAACTTATGATGGTAAGGCAAGAGGAAATACAGAACTTCATTTTGGAGATTATGGACTTCAGGCTACGACTGGTGCTTGGGTATCAGCTCGTCAAATAGAAGCAGCTCGTATTGCAATGACTCGTTATATGAAACGTGGTGGAAAAGTTTGGATAAACATTTTCCCACATTTAGCAATTACTAGAAAGCCACTTGAAACTCGTCAAGGTACAGGAAAAGGTAATGTTGAAGATTGGGTTGCTGTAGTTAAAGCTGGAAAAATTATGTTTGAAATTGCTGGTGTTGATGAAGCAACAGCACGTGAAGCTTTTAGACTTGCTAGTCATAAACTATCAGTTAAAACTAAATTTGTAAAAAAAGATGTAAAGGAAGGTGGAACTCTTGAAAATTAAAGATATAAGAGAACTTTCAAATAAAGAATTAGAAGGAAAAATAATTAGTGCTAAAAAAGAATTATTTGATCTTCGAATGAAACAAGCAGTTGGTACTTTAGAGAAGCCTTCTAAAATTAAAGAATTAAGAAAAGATGTTGCGAGAATGAAAACTGTTATACGCGAAAGAGAATTAGAGGAGGCTCATGATGGAGAATAGAAAACAAGAGTTAGTTGGTAAAGTTGTAAGTAATAAAAACGATAAAACTATTACTGTACTAATTGAAACTTATAAAACACATCCACTTTATAAAAAACGTGTTAAATATTCTAAAAAATATACTGCTCATGATGAAAAGAATGAAGCAGGAGTTGGAGATACAGTAAGAATTAGAGCTACAAGACCACTTTCTAAGACTAAGAGATATGAACTTGTAGAGATCGTTTCTAAGGCTGTAATACTTTAGGAGGTAGAATCATGGTTCAACAAGAAACAAGATTAAAAGTTGCTGATAATACGGGGGCTAGAGAATTATTAGTTATTCGTGTTATGGGTGGTTCTAAAGTTAAAACTGCTAACATTGGTGATGTAGTTGTAGGTACAGTTAAAAAAGCTATTCCTAATTCAAATATGAAAAAAGGTAAAGTAGTTAAAGCTGTTATTGTACGTACTACTGAAGGTGTTAGAAGAAATGATGGTAGCTATATTAAATTTGATGACAATGCTTGTGTAATTATTAAAGATGATAAATCTCCAGTTGGAACTAGAGTTTTAGGTCCAGTTGCGAGAGAGCTTAGAGAACATGATTATATGAAGATTGTATCTCTAGCTAAAGAAGTTATATAGGAGGGCTTAATGATGAAAATTAAAGTTGGCGATGAAGTACTTGTAATTGCAGGTAAAGATAAAGGCAAAAATGGTAAAGTTATTAAGACTATCCGTAAAGAAGATAAGATTGTTGTTGAAGGAATTAATATAGTTAAAAAACACGTTAAACCAAATAATCAAAATGATAAAGGTGGAATATTTGATATTGAAGCTCCAATTCATGTGTCAAATGTAAAAAAAGTAGATAATACTCGTAACAAATCTAAAAAAGAAAGTAAAAGTAAGTAGGTGAATATTTATGAGTAATTATAAGAAAATTTATGACGAGAAAATCGTTAAAAGTTTAAAAGATGAATTTAAATATTCAAGTGTTATGGAAGTACCAAGATTAGAAAAAATAGTTATTAATATAGGTTGTGGTGATGGAAGTCATGATCATAAATTTATTGATGCTGCTTTAAAAGATTTAGAAACTATTACAGGTCAAAAAGCAGTGGTAACTAAAGCTCGTAAGTCTATTGCTGGTTTTAAAGTAAGAGAAGGACAAGCAATTGGAGTTAAAGTTACTTTACGTGGAGAAAAAATGTACGATTTTATGGAGAAATTAATTAGAGTTTCATTACCTCGAGTTAGAGATTTTAGAGGAGTATCTAAAACGGCTTTTGATGGTAAAGGAAATTATACTTTAGGTATTAAAGAACAATTAATTTTTCCAGAAATTGAATATGATAATGTTGTTAAAGTTCGTGGTATGGATATAGTATTTGTTACTACAGCTAAGACAAATGAAGAAGCATTTGCTTTATTAAAGGCATTTGGTATGCCTTTTAAGAATTAAGGAGGAAGTCCATGGCAAAGAAAAGTATGGTAATAAAAAGCAAAAGAACACCAAAATATAAAGTTCGTGCTTATACTAGATGTGAAAGATGCGGAAGACCTCATGGCGTAATGCGTAAATTTGGTATTTGTCGTATTTGCTTTAGAGAACTTGCAAATGAAGGTAAAATACCTGGTGTTAAGAAATCAAGTTGGTAAGGAAGGAGGAATTTTAGATGGTTCAAGATAAAATAGCCGATATGCTTACAAGAATACGTAATGCTAATCAAATGAAATATGAAACAGTTGAAGTTATTGGAACTAAAATGACTGTAGGAATTGCTGATATTTTAAAGAGAGAAGGTTATATTGCTGATTATAAAAATGAAGAAGCTATAACAGGAAATAAATTAATATTAACTTTAAAATATGGTGAAAAGAAAGAAAGAGTTATTACAGGTTTAAAAAGAATTAGTAAATCTGGACTTAGAGTATATGCTAAAGCTAATGAAATTCCTCGTGTATTAAATGGACTTGGAATAGCAATTATTTCTACTTCTCAAGGTTTAATGACTGATAAAGAAGCTAGAAATGCAGGATTAGGAGGCGAAGTACTTGCCTATATTTGGTAGGGAAATATTATGAGTAGAATTGGTAATAGAAAAATAGGGCTTCCTAGTGGTGTTAGTGCAACAATTGAAGATAACAAAATTATTGTTAAGGGTGCTAAAGGATCTTTAACAGAGGAAATTAATAATTTAGTAGAAGTTGTTATTACGGAAAGTGATATTGAAACTAAAGCTAAAAATGATAGTAAAGAAGCTAATATGAATGTTGGGACTATGAATTCTTTAATCAATAATATGGTTAAAGGTGTAAGTGTTGGCTTTAGTAAGGGACTTGAAGCTGTAGGTGTTGGATATCGTTTTCAAGTTAGTGGAAATAAAATAAATATTTCAGCAGGATATTCTCATCCAGTTATAGTGGAAGTTCCAAGTGATTTAAAAGTAGAACAAGTAAGTAATACAGAAATTACTATTAGTGGTATTGATAAACAAAAAGTTGCTCAATTTGCGGCTAATATTCGCGAAGTTAGAGAACCAGAGCCATATAAAGGTAAAGGTATTCGTTATAAAGGTGAATATGTTCGTCGTAAAGAGGGTAAAAAGGCTGCTAAATAAGGTTAGAAAGGTTGGATATTATGATTAAGAAAGAAGCTCGTAATGTAGCACGTAAGAGACGTCATGCTAGAGTTAGAGAAAAGATAAGTGGAACTACTCTTTGTCCTAGACTTAATGTATTTCGTTCAAATAAAGGAATCTATGTTCAAGTAATTGATGATACAACTGGTAAAACCTTAGTTAGCTCATCAACTGTAGAACTAAAGATTAAAAATGGAGGTAACATTGAAGCTGCGAAATTAGTAGGAGCAGATGTTGCTAAGAAATGTAAAAAAGCCAAAATAGAAACTGTTGTTTTTGATAGAGGCGGTTATTTATACCATGGACGTGTAGAAGCTTTAGCAGAAGCAGCACGTGAGAATGGTCTCAAATTCTAGAGTGGGAGGAAAAGTTATGCCAAAGAAAAATATAGAACCTAAAAAAAATTTATTAGAAGAAAAAGTTATATCTATTGGTAGAGTAACAAAAGTTACCAAAGGTGGTAGACACTTTAGATTTTCAGCAACAGTTGTAGTTGGAAACCGTAAAGGTTTAGTTGGTATTGGTAATGGTAAAGCTAATGAAGTGCCTGAGGCAATTAAGAAAGCTTTACAAGCTGCCAATAAGAATGTAACAAAAGTATCTTTAATAGATAATAGAACAATACCTCATGAAGCTACTTGTAAAGTTGGTAGAGCTGTAGTTATGGTTAAGCCAGCTCGTAAAGGTACAGGTATTATTGCAGGTGGTGCTGCTCGTGCAGTTCTAGAACTTGCAGGAATTAAAGATATTGTATCTAAATCACTTGGTTCAAATACAAAAATTAATGTTGCTAAGGCAACTCTTGAAGCATTAAAATCTCAAAAGAGTCCTGCTAAGATAGCGGCTCTACGTGGTAAGAAAGTTGAGGAGTTATAAGATGAAGTTACAAACATTACCTGCGTCAAATGAAACTAAGGCGCGTAAAAGAGTAGGTCGAGGACCAGGAAGCGGTATGGGTAAAACTTCAACTCGTGGAGAAAATGGTCAAAAATCAAGAAGTGGAGCAAGTATTTCTGCTTGGTTCCAAGGTGGTCAAACTCCAATTTATAGAAGGATTCCTAAACGTGGTTTTAATAATAAAAGATTTGCAGTTAGATATGCGACAATTAATTTAAGTGATATTGAAAAGAACTTTAATGATAATGATGTTGTTACTCCTGAAGTTTTGAAAGAAAAAGGATTAATTAAAAAACAACTAAATGGAGTTAAAGTGCTTGCAAATGGAGAGTTAACAAAGAAAGTTACTGTTAAGGCTCAAAGATTTTCATCTAAAGCTGTATCTAAAATAGAAAATGCTGGCGGTAAAGCAGAGGTGATTTAGATGATTAAAGGAATTGCCAAAATATTTAGTAAACAAAATAAAGATTTAAGAAAAAGAATATATTTTACAATTCTTTGTTTAGGATTCTTTGCATTAGGAATAAATGTTACTATTCCATGGGCTAAGACTATTTATGCAGAGCTTGGTTTTTTGGAAATATTTAACTTAATGAGTGGTGGAGGACTTCAAAGATTTTCAATTTTTGCTTTAGGTGTTAGTCCATATATTACGGCGAGTATCATTACTCAGTTATTACAAATGGATATTATTCCATATTTTAAAGAATTAAAAGAACAAGGATATGTTGGTAGACAAAAAATTAATAAAATTACTAGGTATTTAGGTATTATAATTGCCTTTATTCAAGCATATGCCATGAGTGTATTTTATTTAAAATCTGGAGATGTTATGGTAATGCTAAAAACAAGTTTAGTAATGACTGCTGGTACTGCATTTTTACTTTGGATGGGTGATCAAATTACTCAGAAAGGTATTGGTAATGGGCAATCATTATTAATAATGGCTGGTATTATCATGAGTATGCCAAATGTTTTTATAGGAGCATTTAATGCATTTATTAAAGGTAGTTTTGAAACAGGACTTGGAATAACATTATTTGTATTATTTATATTAGTTTATATATTAATTATTGTAGGTATTATTTGGATTACACTTGCTGAAAGAAGAATACCAATACAATATTCAAATAGAACTAATAGTGCATATGGAGCACAACAATCTTTCTTACCAATAAAGATTAATAGTGCTGGAGTTATGCCAGTTATATTTGCTTCAGTTTTAACTACTATTCCTGCAACAGTAGTACAACTTATTGGAAATGATGCGGCAATAAATTTTGTTAATAATTATATAGTTTATACTTCTCCTACTGGTTTCTTACTATATATAGTATTAATATTCTTATTTGGATATTTTTATACATTCTTGAGTATGAATCCAGAAGAGATGAGTAAAAATTTAAATAAAAATGGAGGTTATATTCCAGGGGTTAGACCAGGGGAAGAGACTTCTAAATATATTAGTAAATCTTTATCAAGACTTACAACAGTTGGTTCTGTTTTCTTAGTTATATTAGCAGGTCTTCCTGTTTTGATATCATCATTTACAAGTTTACCTAGTAGTGTAACTATTGGAGGAACAGGTATTTTAATTGTGGTAGGTGTTGCAATAGAGACTTACAAACAAATTGAAAGTAGTCTAACAGCAAGAAGTTATGCAGCGCGTAAGAAGAGGTTTAGATAAAATGAAGAATATCATTTTTATCGCTCCTCCCGCGGCTGGTAAAGGAACTGTTAGTGACTATCTTGTAAGTAATTATAATTATGAACATATTAGTACAGGAGATTTACTTCGAGAAGAAATTAAAAGTGGTAGTGATCTTGGAAAAGAAATTGATGAGATTATATCTAATGGTGGATTAGTTAGTGATGAATTCATGATTAAATTAATGGAAGAAAAATTAACTAAATTAGATAAAGATAAACCATTTATATTAGATGGTTTTCCAAGAACTATTCTTCAAGCAGAAAAATTAGATGAGATGTTGATAACTAATAAAGTTATTAACAATCTTGTAATTTATTTAGATATTAGTTTAGATGAAGCTTTAAAAAGGGTTATGGGAAGAGTAATATGTCCTAAATGTAAAAGAAGTTATAATCTAACTAATGATAAATTAAAACCTATTAAAGATAATATATGTGATAATTGTGGAATAGAGTTAGAAAAAAGAAAAGATGATAATGAAGAAACTTTTAAAATTAGATTTGAGAGCTATCTAAAA
The DNA here is from genome assembly GCA_947628905.1 of uncultured Bacilli bacterium. GTDB lineage: Bacteria > Bacillota_I > Bacilli_A > RF39 > UBA660 > Caccenecus. The sequence continues at coordinate 5,443 of CANRBQ010000024.1, read as the reverse complement.
AATACTAAACCTATTTTAGATTATTATAAAGATAAGAATATTCTTAAATGGGTAGATGCAACGTTGGAGATGGATAATATGTTTCATATTATAGTAGGCGAGGCAAAAAATGATTAGTATTAAAAGTGAAAGAGAAATAAAATTAATGCGAGAAGTTGGGATTCTTAATTTTAAAACTCATGAAGAAGTTAAAAAGTATTTGAAACCAGGAATAACTACAAAAGAGTTAGATAAGATTGCTTATAATTTTATTTCTTCACATAATGCTAGACCTTCTTTTTTGAATTATGAAGGATATCCGGCAAGTATTTGTGTATCTATCAATGATGAAGTAGTTCACGGTATACCAGGCAAGAGAAAGATTCATAATGGAGATGTTGTATCAATTGATATTGGAGTAGAGATTCATGGATATCATAGTGATGCTGCAAGGACTTATATTATTGGTGATGTAGCACCAGAAGTTAGAGATTTGGTAGATAATACAGAAAAAGCACTATATGTGGGCTTGTCTAAAATTCATGAAGGTGCTAAAATAGGTGATATAGGGGCAGCAATAGAAGAGTTTGCTCATAGTCATGGGTTATCAGTTGTTGAAGAACTTGTAGGTCATGGAGTAGGGACAAATATTCATGAAGATCCTGATGTTCCTAATTTTGGAAAAGCGGGAACAGGTGTTACTCTTAAAGCTGGAATGGTTATTGCAGTTGAACCAATGTTAAATTTAGGTGAAAGATATGTATATATGCATGATGATGATTGGACAATATCAACGGATGATGAACTTCCTAGTGCTCATTTTGAACATACGGTTGTAGTAACAAAGGATGGATATAAAATTTTAACAGGAGATATTAGCGATGAAAAAGAATAAAAAAAACGTTAATGAAAATGTACGTGAAGAAAAAATTGAAGTTGAAGGTAAAGTAACAGAAGTTTTAAAAGGTGGAGAGTATTTAGTTTTACTTTCAAATGGATTTACTGTAAAAGCCTACGTTTCTGGTAAAATGCGAGTAAATATGATTCGTATTCTACCAGGCGATACAGTAACAATAGAGCTTTCGCCTTATGATTTAACACGTGGGCGTATAACATGGAATAAAAGATAATGGAGGTATTATAATGAAAGTTAGACCATCAGTAAAAAAAATATGTAAAAAATGTAAAATAATAAGAAGAAAAGGTAAAGTTATGGTTATTTGTGATAATCCTAAACACAAACAAACTCAAGGTTAATAAAGGAGGGAATTATGGCACGTATTAAAAATATTGAATTACCAAGTGAAAAACAAATATTTGTTGGATTAACAGCAATATATGGTATTGGTAATAATTTAGGAAAAACTATTTGTGAAGCTGCAGGTGTTAATCCAGCGACTAAAGTTAAAGATTTGACAGATGATGAAATTGCTCGTTTAAGAAAAGAAGTAGATAATCATGTAGTTGAAGGAGATTTACGTCGTACTGTACAAATGAATATTAAAAATAAAATGGAAATTGGTTGCTATCAAGGGGTTAGACATAAAAAAGGTCTTCCTGTAAGAGGACAAAGAACTAATCGTAATGCTCATACTCGTAAGGGTAGAGGTAAAGTAGTAGCTAACAAGAAGAAAGTAGCTAAGTAGGAGGTTAAATTATGGCTTATAATAGAAGAAAAAGAAAAGTTAAGAAGAATATTCCTGAAGCTGTTGCACATATTCATTCTACTTATAATAATACAATTGTTACTATTACAGAAAAAAATGGTAGTGTAATTGCTTGGGCATCAAGTGGAACTATTGGTTATAAGGGTAGTAAGAAAAAAACACCTTTTGCAGCAGGCATGAGTGCTGAAGCGGCTGCAAAGGCTGCAATGGATCAGGGAGTTAAGAAAGTTGATGTTATTGTTAAGGGTTTAGGTGCTGGAAGAGAGACTGCAATTAGATCTTTACAAGCAGCTGGTCTTGAGATTCTTTCAATTACTGATGAGACACCAGTACCACATAATGGTTGTCGTCCACCAAAACGTCCTAGAAAGTAATTTGGTAAGAAAGGGTATTATTTATGATAAGTTTTGAAAAACCAGAATATAGGATTGCAGAATATCAAGAAAGCAATCACTATGGAAAATTTGAATTAGAACCTCTTGAAAGAGGATTTGGTACAACTATTGGGAATGCACTTAGAAGAGTTATGTTATCTAGTTTACCAGGAAGTGCAATTACTTCTGTTAAAATTGAAGGTGTTTTACATGAGTTTCAAAAAATTGATGGAATAGTTGAAGATGTAACTAGTATAGTATTAGCACTTAAAAGTGTAGTAGTTAAGAATCATACAGAAGAAATTAAAACTTTAAGATTATTTAAAGATACTGTTGGACCTGTTACAGCAGGTGATTTTGAAAAAAATGCTGATGTTGATATTATTAATCCAGATCTAGTTTTATGTAATTTAGTTGAAGGTGGAAAAATCGACATGGAAGTTACAGTGTTTAATGGTAAAGGCTATGTTGATGCTAAAGAAAATAAAAAATTATTTGCAGATAATAAAGTAGGAGTTATTGCTATTGATTCTAATTATTCACCAATTGAACTTGTTAAATATGAAGTTGAATCGACTCGTGTTGGTCAAAATGAAAATTATGATAAATTAACAATGGATATTAATACTAATGGTAGTATGACTCCTGAAGAAGCTATGGCATTAGCTGCAAGAATATTGATTGAACATTTTAATATTGTAGCAGATTTAAATTCAATTAGTGATGTTACTGGTTTGATGCAAGAGAAAAAAGTTGATACTATTACTAAAACTTTGGAAACACCTATTGAAGAAATTGAATTCTCAGTACGTGCTTATAACTGTTTAAAAAGAGCGGGTATTCATACTGTTCAAGATCTTATTTCTAAGAGAGAAGTTGAAGTTACTAAGATACGTAATTTAGGTAAGAAATCACTTAAAGAAGTTTTAGATAAAGTAGCAGAAATGGGACTTAAATTTAGAGATTAGGAGGCTTTAGGTTATGTTATATAGAAAATTAGGAAGAGAATCTCGTAAGAGAAGAAGTATTTTAGCTAATATAACTAGGGATGTTATTATGAATGAATCAGTAGTAACTACTGAGGCTAGAGCTAAAGAAGTAAGAAAATTTGTTGATAAAATGATTACTTATGGAAAAAGTGGTACTTTAGTTAGTAGAAGAAAAGCTTTAGCATTCTTGTATAATGACGATGAAGTTGTTAGTAAAGTATTTAATGAACTTGCTAAACGTTATGAAACTAGAAATGGTGGATATACACGTATTATTAAATTAAAAGAGCGTGTTGGTGATGATGCTTTAGCAGTTAAATTAGAATTAGTTTAATATAGAGACTATCCTTTGTGATAGTTTTTTTGTAAATTTATTGTATAATTTAAATTATTTTAGTTTGTGTATTATAATTATTAAGTTATAATTAAAGTAGGAGGAATAGAATATGAATGTAGATCAAAATCAAGTTATTATGAGTATTGCAGATAATGTAGAAAAGATAAAGAGTATGCAACTTGCTGAAGTTCCGAAGCTTGAGGCAACTTTAGATTCTTTTGCAACTTCAATGAATGAAAGTTTAAGAACTTTAATGGATTTTCAAAGAGGACAATTCTTAATGCAAAGAGCTCAATTGCTTACAAGTGTTGCGGCATTAACTCAAGATCCAAAGGAAAGAGAAGAAATGATGCAACAAGCTAGAAATATATTAACTAGTACAGCTTATTTAGATGTTATTAATAAGAAAAATAATAATGAGTTGGATAGTTCATTTATTTTATAAAAGAGTAGTAAATAATTTTATTGCTTTTTTTATTTGAAGATAAAATAAAAAGCGAGGAGAACCTCGCATGGAATTTAATCTTGCCCAAGAATATAAGTTAGAGCAACTTAGGCAAGTTTTTTATTATTTTAATTTATTGAACTATGTATGGATTAGATGTTGTTCCTTTATTTTCTCCATCTGGATCTTGAAATTCTATCTTTGTATCAGCCTTCAGATTTATTACTGGGCGCACACCATGCTCGCTGCTCACGTAAGAGTCAATAGGTCTACCATCTGAGTACACAATGAACGTATTAGCTAAACTGCCAGTGTAATAACTAAATGGGGATATAGTCCAATAGATTTGATGTGTATATAACCAGAAACTATCATTTTTTTGTTTAAAAAAACCTCCTGCATATATTACTTCATCGCTTGTTATTAATCCTACTGGATATGTCAATGCATTATTTCCTTCTATCTTCCCATTAAGGCCATCTGTACCTCCTGATGTAGCATTTGGTCCTGTAAATAAATCTCTTTTTTGGGCTGTCTTATCTGTACTACTATTTTTATATCCACACTTGAATGTTGGTTTTTGAATCGTAGCTACAGTTGTAGTATCGCTTTGTATCAATCTATCCCATGGAGCATAGGCTGTAGATTGTGATCCCCATCCATTTATTCCATAACTTCCATGTGGACCAACGCTAGTTTGCCTATCATTGCAAAATCCTGTTTCTACGTCTATTTTGCCTAAATTAGAAGTGTCTCTTAATGTTGTTTTTACATACCATGTTTCTAATTCTGTCATTATTGTACTTTTAATATTATTTTGATGGGTTAAAGCGTGTGTGCTTTTATTTGGCGAGCCGTATTTAAATCCTACATATGTATTATCATTATAACCTGTATTATATTCTTGATTTATTCCATCACTATATGTTGTAGCTATTTGGGTTCCTGTTCCTGTTGTTGATAGTGTGTTTCCTTTTCCTGAATATATTAATCTTATTGTTCCATTGCCATTTACTCGGATAATTCTCCACCATAAGTCATCATCACCTTCTTTTCCAAACTTTAACCAATTATTATTTACTGTTCCTCTAAAGTAGAAACTTGTTCCAAAGTCATCTTCGGCTGAAAATACTCCGTTTTGGGCCATATTATTTTTATCTGAACCACTACTATAGCATGTTGAGTCTTTTGCGCCTGCGCAACTTGGACCTGTTATATCTCCAGCATCTCCTTGTGATTTTAACTTTAAATTTGTCAATGTTCTTTCCGATATGGTTTTTTCATAGTCTAAATAAACATAACATTTTGTTCCTTTTTTAGTAATCTTTATATATACTCCATTATCTTTATATTCCATTGGTATATCTTTATGTTCTATATTATCTCCTGGAATTGTACAATAGCTATTTTGCATATTAATTTCATAGTTTCCGCTTGGTATTTCATCTGTGGGATTATATTTATCGCTCCATTTTTCACTTTGTACATTTAATGCTAATACATTTAAATCTGCTAAACTATAATTTACTTTCCCTTTAACTATTTGTACACTACTTGTAACATGATATTTAGCTTTACTATTTGTTATATATATTATTCCTATTAACAATACTAATATTGTTATAACTAATACTATTTTCTTTTTTCTTCCT
>CANRBQ010000023.1 GCA_947628905.1 uncultured Bacilli bacterium | reverse complement strand
AAAGCAAGAAAAAATTTGCATTTTCTCTTGAAATTAAATAGGTTTATCATAAATTGCATTTTACTATTTAACTAAATATTTCTTTATGAGGCTCATTTATAAATATAAGTAAGCCATTTTCGAGACTTATATTTTTATTATAAATAAATATATCATGTAAAGTATTTAAAATATAAAGTTTGGCATCAAAAGCATTTATGCCTTTTCTTCTTAGATTATATTCTTTTATTTTTAATAACTTAGTTATGTTTTTTCTTTTTTCTTTGGAAATATTTGACCATTCTTTTGTTAACCAAGATATATCTAAACCTAGATTAATAATAATATTTTCTAAATAATATTTTTTACCAAAATAATTATAAGTAATTGCAAGTTTATATTTATTTTTAAGATAATACATATATTTTTGTAAATTTTCATCTAAATCAGTTAAACCTGCAAAATAATTTAATATTTCTTGCTGTTTTTTAGAATTTTCAAAGATTATATCGACATATATTTTATATTTAGAATCTTTAGTTAAACCAAAATATTCATAAAATAAATTAATATCTAACCAGGAATTTTTATAATCATTTATTAAATCTTCTAATAGTATTTCTATTACTTTTTTCTCTTTTTTTAAAGTTTCTAAATCTCCTCTTAAATAGCTTTCTATATTTTTAGCAACAGAAAGAGAAATATTTTTGGCTTTTAAAAATTTATCAACTTTCATTTGTTTAGCTTTAAGAGTTTCTTTATTACTAGGAAATATATCATATATTAATTTTAAATTTACTTCACTTGTAATATATTTTAATACTTTATTTTTATAAGTTTTATTTAAGTTTCTAATAAGTTTTTTGGCTTTTATTTGAGTTTCATTATCTTCTAATTCATTATTTATATATTTAAGAATAAATTCTTTATTTTCTTTATTAGAATCTAATATTTCTTTAATTATTTTGGCTTTTGTTTTTGTATCTATAATGTCATCTTGAACACTATTAAAGTAGTCATATAAATTTTTTCTTGGCATTTTATTTAGAGCTTTTAGATATTTTTTCTTTAAGGTTCCATAAATATAGCTTCTTATTCCATTTGCTTCTTCTTTAGAATATTTAGTTGTTTTATTTACTATAGCTAAAACATTTGATACTTTATCTTGGGGTTCATCATTTAAAATTTTATCTATTTTAGCCTTTTTTTCAGCAAAAGTAATATCAGGAAAATCAGGAAAATAATCATAAACATTTGTTATTTTTTTCCTTTTAGATTTTATTTTAGAATTAGTTTGAGATTCTTTATCTTTTTTAGATATTATTAAATAGTGTAAATCTTTAAAAAATGTTTTTAAAGCTTCTCTATTATTATCTTTTTTTAAATTTATATATCTATTAATTAAAATGTTTATTTGACCTAAATTTAATTTTTCTATTAATATTGATAGATCTAAATCTTCTTTTAAAATTGTATTATATTCTAATTTTATTTCATTAATAATAGTTTTGTTATCCTCGATTAGAGTTTTTTTTTAGATTCTTTATTTAAAGTTATATTATTAATTTTATTATTGAATTTGATAATAAAGTCTGGAATATTAGTATTATTTATAGAAAAAGTTTTATAATATAAATAATCTTCTTTTAATTTATGAAGTTCTTCTAAACTTAGATTAACTAGTACTTTATCAAGAAATTTTTCTTTAGTATCAGGAAAATACTTTAAATATAATTTTTTTATAGAAAGTAATAAATTATAATTAAGTAAGATATATTTTACTTTAAGAATATTATTAGACTTTAAATCCTTTAAAATTATTTTATTATCAAGTAAAAAATTAATTTCTAAAAATTTTTCTTTAGTCCATATAATACTTCGAAATGGAGGTTTGATTTTAAAGTAAAAGTCGTATTTTCCTTTAATTAAATTTTTAATTTCTTTATTGCTAAATTCTTCGATTTGAAGAGATTTTAAAATATTTTGAAATAATGGAGATTTTTCTTTAAATAGAGCAAAAAATTCATCATCAAAATCAATACCATGTAAATAAAATATATTATAAAAATCTCTTAAAATTTTTCTATTATTCTTTTCGCCATTTTCAAAATATATTTTTTTAAGTAAAACATTTAAAAATGCATAATTTCGTGTTCTTAATTTCTTTTTAATATATCTTTCTATTTTAAAATCGATAGTTTTAAATATTTCACCAATTAGTTCATCTTTGGCAATATTTTTTTTAATAGCTTCATATATTAATTTATACCATATTTCATCACTAAAACCTAAATAATGATATTTCTCTATACAAAAGTTATAAATATCTTTGATATCTTCCATGTTATCAAGATAAGTATTATAGCTATCATATTTATTTTTAAGTAGTTCTTCTATTTCTTTCCACATAACATGCCTCTTATTAATTAAAAACTTATTAATTATTTTATCATATTCTTTAAATTTGTCAATTAAAGAGCTTAAACTAACATAAAATTATAGAGAAAACTAATATTTATTTAGAAAATGCTTGAAAAAGCTATGGTTTTTTGATAGAATTGATACTGATATCAAGGAAGGAGTGTCCGAATTGGCAAATATTAAAAGTTCTAAAAAAGCCATTAAAGTAATTGCTAAGAAAACTGAAAATAATCATGAACTTAAAGCTAGAGTAAAAAATTTAATTAAAGATACTGAAAAAGCTATTGTTAGTGATGATAAAGAAAAAGCAAATGCTTTATATAAAGATGTTCAAAAATATTTAGACCAAGCTGTAAGTAAAGGCTTAGTAAAAAGTAATACTGCAGATAGACAAAAAAAGAGATTATCTAATAAAGTCAAAAATATGAAGTAACAAATTATTGTACACTTCTTTTTTTTTTGATACAATTATATGGGTGTTATTATTATGAAAAAATTTATTATTCCAGTTTGTTGTATTATTTTAATTTTATTAGTACTTTTAAATATTAATATGATAACAGATAAAATTATTAATATTTTAAATCATCCTAATTACAATTCTTTAGATATTAATAATCCTTATTATAAAGATAATAATTATGATTTTGTTACTAATACTAAAAATTTTGTTCCTTATGGAAAACAAGATTTATTAAATATAATTTATACTGTTATTAATGCTAAAGAAGAAAATTTTACTTTTTATTGTCCTAAAGAATATCAAAATTGTATTAATGATGTTAATGTTTTTAGTAATGATGCTAATTTACTTACTCATTTAAATAATTTTGTTCATCCTTTTAATTCTTTTACAAGTATTAATACTACCATTTCTGATTCAGGTGAAATAAGTTTGAAAGTTAAGTATCTTTATACAGAAGAAGAAATAATGGCTGTTGATCAAGAAGTTAGAAAATTAATGAATACTATTATAACTGATGATTTAAAAACAGATTATGATAAAATTAAAGCAGTTCATGATTATATTATTAATAATACAAAATATGATTTAAAAGATAATAAAGATTTAAAAACTTATAATGCTTATGGAGCTTTATTTAATCATATGGCTACTTGTAATGGATATACAGATTTGATGGCTATATTTTTAACTGATATGGGATATGATAATTATAAAATAGCTACGACTAATGGAAATGGAGAAGAAACATTAGGACATGTTTGGAATGCCGTTAAAATAAAAGAACAAGATAAAGATAATAATGAAATAAATGATTCTGAAGTTTGGGTACATTTAGATCTTACTTGGGATGATCCTGTTAGTAGTGATAATAAAGATTATTTATATCATAAATATTTGCTTATTAATACAGAAGAATTAGAAATTGCAGATAGTAATATTACTAGTAATGAGCATAAATTTGATAAAACTATATATTCTGAAATGGTTTATTAGTTTGTATATTTATATAGATATATATTAAGATATATATTAATTCCGAGATTGTTTTTATCTCGGTTTAATTTTTATTTTTTAGTATTAATTGGTTAAGAGTATTTGATTACTAGTAGATATAATTTACTAATATTAAAAAAGAACATCATATCTTTTAGATAAGGTGTTCTCAATTCAGTAATTGGACCGAGAATACCGACAAATGGTATCTCTTTTTTTGTCCTTTATAGAAAATAGGAAGAGTAAAACTTCTTTATTTTCTATTAATATTATACATATATTTTTGTTATGAAACTATATAGGGATTAGATATTGTTCCTTTAGCATCTTCACTTTCAAAAGTAAAGTGAGTGTCGGCTTTTAGGTTTATTACTGGACGAACACCGGTGCCCGTGTAGTCTACGCTTGTGTAGTTGAGGTAGCCATTCGCAGTCACATAGAACATAACAGCAGTACCGCTACTGCTCGCATAACACGGAGACATGGTCCAATAGCCTTGACCTGTATGTAACCAATAGTTATAATTGTTTTGACCTCCAAATCCTCCTGCATATATTACTTCATCCATGGTTATTAATCCTACTGGATTGGTTAGTTTATCATTGCCTTCTATTTTTCCATTTTTTCCATCTGTTCCTCCTGCTGTAGCATTTGGTCCTGTAAACAAATCTCTTGTTGTATTTGAACATTTTAATGTTGGTCTTTGACTTGTTGTATCCCAACTCGTACTTTTACTTGCAAACGTTCTATGATATCCTGCATATGCTGTTTGCACTTGATTATATCCTCCAGTCGGACCTAGATAGCTTCCATGATCTTCATCTGCTAATCCTCTATCATTACAGAATCCTGTATTTACATCTATTTTAGAACTTAATGTGCCTAATGTTGTTTTTGCATACCATGTTTCTAATTCATTCATTATTGTACTTTTATTAGTATTTACATGTGTGTCACCATAGTTGTTTTGACCTGTTTGCCCATATTTGAATCCTACATATGTATTATCACCAGAATCTGCATTATATTGTTGATTTACATTTCCTTTATAAGTTGTAGCTATTTGAGTTCCTTCTCCTGTTGTGGATGGTGAGCTTCCTTTTCCTGAATATATTAACCTTATAGTTCCATTGCCATTTACTCTGATGATTCGCCACCATAAGTCTTGGCCTTCTTCTTGTCCAAACTTTACCCAGTTATTATTTACTGTTCCTCTAAATACATAACTTGCTCCAAAGTTATCTTCTGCTTCATATAATCCATTTTGGGCCATATTATTTGTTTTACTATCTGATCCACTACTATAGCATGTTGAGCCTTTTTCTCCATCACAACTTGGGCCTGTTACTGATGTTATTGCTCCTTTTACTTTATTATTAGCCAAAATTGTATCCCCTGCTTCTTTTATATTTGAATTTTTCATTCTATATGGATTTTCTGGTGTTCCATCCCCTATTAAATCTAAATCAGCCTTTAAATTTATTACTGGGCGCACACCAAAGTTCAAGTAGCTTACGTCATTGCTGCCAAAACCGCCATTCGAATTCATATGAAATATGGCAGCTGTGTTAATGCTAAAATAACATGGAGATATGGTCCAATAATACTGATCCGTGCATAACCAGTACATATTATTATTCTTACCATGAAATCCTCCTGCATATATTATTTCATCGCTTGTTATTAAGCCTACTGGATATTCTAATGCATTATTTCCTTCTACTTTTCCATCAATACCATTTGTTCCTCCTGGTGTAGCACTTGGTCCTGTGAACAAATCTCTTGTTGAATTTGTGCATTTTAATGTTGGGCTTTGGGTGGTAGCTGCGCTTGCATATTCCTTTTGCCATACTCTATCCGATGGTGCGTAGGCTGTTTGCACTTTATTATATCCTGCATTAGGCCCTAAATAACTTCCGTGATTTCCAGCAGATAAACCTCTGTCGTTACAGAATCCTGTGTTTACATCTATTTTTGAGCTTAAACTACCTAGAGTAGTTTTTTTATACCATGTTTCTAATTCTGTCATTATTGTACTTTTTGCATTATTTTTGTGTGTGTCACCATAGTTGCTTTGACCTGGTGTTCCATACATGAATCCTACGTATGTGTTATCATTAAAATTTGAATTAAAGGCATACGTTCCGCTTATTTGTGTTCCTTCTCCTGTTATTGATGGTGAACTACCTTTTCCAGAATATATTAGCCTTATAGTTCCATTGCCATTTACTCTAATGATTCGCCACCATAAATCATCATTACCTTCTTTTCCGAATTTTGCCCAGTTATCATTTACTGCCCCTCGATAATAGTATGTTGTTCCAAAGTCATCTTCTCCTGTAAATAATTTACCTGTATTATCATTTGTTTCTACTCCAGTAAATTCTGTTTGTCCTTCTTCTATTGTTTTATTAGCAAGTATTGTTTTACATGCTTTTGCTCCTGGTGGACAATATCCTGTTTCTGGATTACTACATATAATCTTTCCTTCATCTAGTTTAGTACATACCATTTGTTCTTCATCTTTATCTGGTATCGTTATAGTTACTTTATTAGCTTCTATATTTGTTTCTTCTTCTGGTTCACATTCATTATCTATTGTTGTACAATATGTTGCTCTACTAGCACTTCCGGTTATTGTTCCTGTTAATGTTAAACCATTTTTTTCATATTTTATTTCTGGGAATCTTTCTATACTAAAATTATTACCTGCGATTACATTTATTCTTGATTCATATCTTTTACTTGCTCCTTCTTCTTTAGTTGTATCATAATCTAACCATTCTTTTAATGTAAATGTTTTTGTTTCATCTCCACTTAATGAACCTGTATATAATGTATATGCTTCATAAGCATGATCTATTGTAGGATTAGTTTTAGTATTTTCATTTAAATTAGTTATTAAATTATCCATTGTATCACTTGATAATGATACTCTTACAAAATCAGCTTTTAAAGAATTATCTGTTTCATTTAAACTTTCTAAATTTATAGCATAATTAGATTCTTTATCACAAGTATTATGAATAGTAAAATTATAGCCATTGGTATTTAATCCTTCTATATCGGTTATTGGTATTTGATTAGTTAAATCAATTGATGATGATTCACTTTCTATTCTTATATTTAAACATCCACTTGTAAAAGTATTAGCTAATTCTTGTTTACCATTTATAGTTAAAAAGGCAAAACTTACAAATAGCGATATAGCAAGTATTACCATTACTACTTCTACAATAATTATTGTTTTTCTTTTTTTTAACATAACTTTCCCTACTTTCTTTAAATAATTATAATTAATATTATTTTCATTCTTATAATAACACATTTAAAGAAAGAGTAAAAGCTATTTCCTTTAACAGTTGTGCTAAAGACATTTCTTTTACACTTGTATAAAATAAATAGTAATAAGTAGAGGTGTTAAAATATGATTAGCAGCAAAGAAATACTATCAATGAATTTAAAATATTATCGTCAAAAATATAATTTATCTCAGGAAAAGTTTGCAGAGGTAATTGGTAGTAATTTAGTGTATTTAAATCAAATAGAAAATTGTAAAAGAAAACCCACGATTGATATGTTAGATAAAATAGTTATCAATTTAAATAAGTATGATAAAAATTTAAATATATCTTCTTCTGATTTAATTAGATATGATGATAATCATAAAACTAATTTTGCAAGAATTGATGAACGCAAATGAATTTAATGATGAAATAATACTCATCATTTTTTTATATTTAGAAATTTAAAAAGCTGATCTAAATCTATTTCTTAATCAGCTTTTTTATTATATTTTTATTATTTATGCATGTGAAATCATTTTATTAGAAGCCATGACCAGATGATCCTCCGCCGCCAAATCCGCCTCCTGATGAAAAGCCTCCACCAAAGCCTCCACCACTTGAACTTGATGAATGCGTATTGGCATAACTAGCAGCTTGACTATGATAAGCACTATTTACAGCATTATTGATACTATTATTTATAGTTGGACCAAAATTTAAATAAACAAATGATGGATAATAATCATAAGTAGACATATCTATTTCTTTAATTTTAACATTCATGCTCTTTTGAACTTTATCCGCAAGGCCAAATATAGTAGCATAAACTAAATATCTTTCCCATAAAACAATTTCGGGTAATTCTTTTAGTTCAAAAGAACCAAAATCATCTAAGAAATTTTTAAAAGCTTGCCATCTAGAATAATGCTCACTTCCCTTTTCAGTTTTTCTTTTAACTATTAATGAATAAAGCAAAAAGACAAAAGCTAGCAATATAAGAATAAAAATTAAAATAGAATCAATACCGTTAGAAATATTATACATGAATACTAAATAAGATATAATTACAACAATAGTACCAATAATTTTAGGTACAGATGATGTTACATAAAATTGTTCATTAATACCAACTTTAACTACTTCATTTTTCCAAGTATTATAACTACTTACAAATGTATTACATGTTTTAGTACCTTTAGCATATTTTTTTAAATCAGTAGTTGTAAATTCTTTTTTATTTTCAGTATTTAAAGTTTCTTTTCCTACTTTATCAAATAGGAATTCTATTAATATCTTTTCACTTTCATTAATATTATCTGTATTTTCTAAAGTAAATTTATATTCTTTTGTTTTTGATGTAGTATCACTAATTTCAGTTACTGATAGATTTTTCTTATAAATTAAATTCATAATTGAAGCACTCATAGCATTAGGTGTAATTTTACGGTGCATTAAATAATCTATTACTTCAACATTATAATCATCAATAAATTCACGATTATATTTGGAATAATAACTAGATTTTGGACTTTTACCATATTTAAAATAAATAAATATAGTTAATACTATTATAGTAATAATCATAATTATAGTACTCATTAAACCAAATTTTCTTTTGGCTTTAAGTTCTTCTCGAAGATTATTGGCTATCTCGGCTCTTTGTTCTTCGACAGTCAAAATGTCATCTAGTGTCAAGTAGCTGTCTTTCTTTACATAAGCTTGATCTGTTATTAAATCTTTATCAAACGTTAAACGAATGTCAAGAGTAGATGAGGCTTCCATATAAGGAATCTCAGCGATAACTCCATTATTACCGGAAAGCTTATTTATTTCACCAGCTAAATCTCCATGAGCCCAAAAGCGAAAATTATCTGAATTATCTTTGTTTGGTAATAAGACTTGAACTTTAATATTGTTTATATCATCATAATCATTTGGAGTAATAAAATTCCAATATAATTCGGCAACATCAGAATGTAAAACAACAACATCGTGAAGAAGATATGAGATTAAAAAAGCAACTTTCTTATTATTAGATTTATAATATAAACGATAAGTATAACTATTATAATTAGTTGTTCTAGTATATTTGGCTTTTTCACCATTAGATGCATAATCTGTTAAAGAAAAAGTTTCAAAATCAGAATCATTAAAAGTTTCGAAGTCTACTTTATCAACATATTTTCCTTTAATTGTTAATAAATCCAGACCAGATGAATTGTATATACTATTATTTTCAGCACTTGATAAATTATCTTGAAGTAAAGAATTAGCATAAGATAATGTTTTTTCATACCCATTAAAAGTGCCATCCATAACTATTAATTCAGTTATTTTTAAATCACCATTATTAATTATTTCAGCTTTAATTAATTGATCGGTAATATCATAATTGGCTGCATAAACTCCAATAGGCATTAAAATAAATAAAATTAAACTTAATAAAAATTTTTTCATAATATTCTCCTTTAAAAAAAGACTTAGGAGCTAAGTCTTAAAATTTAACTTGAACATTCTGTCTTTCTGAATCATTTGCTTGAAAGAAAGTTTCTTTAGTAAATTTAAATATACTAGCAACAATATTAGATGGAACCATTTCAACTTTGTTATTATATTGCATAACAATATCATTATAGAATTGTCTAGACATAGCAATTTTATTTTCTGTTTCATTTAATTCTGTTTGTAGTTCCAAAAAGTTGGTGTTAGCTTTTAAATCAGGATAACTTTCCGCGAGGGCAAATAATTTGCTTACAGCTTTAGTTAATTCTCCATCAGCTTTCATTTGATCTTCTGGTAATGTTGCACTTAAATAAGTATTACGCGCTTTTACAACATCTTCTAAAGTATCTTTTTCATGTTTAGTATATCCTTTTACTGTTTCAACTAAATTAGGTATTAAATCAAATCTTCTTTTTAATTGGACATCTATTTGACTCCATGAATCACGAACACGATTACGTAAAGATACTAAAGTATTATATGTTGCAAAAATCCATAAAACAATAACCGCAACGATTACAATTAAAATAATCCACCACATATGTATTCCTCCTATAAAATTATATTATCATAATTTGGTTTTTAACTCAAGTATTCTAAAGTATTTTTTCTAAACTTGATCTAATTCAATTTCTTTTACTTTATTATCTATTAAAGAATATAAATATAGTTTAATTTGTTTATTTTTTATACTTTTAACATATTTATAATAAATATTAAGTTGTTTTTTATATGCTTCATCATCAATATTTTTTAATTTGTAATCTATTATTTTTATCTCGGATTCATATTCAAGCATTAAATCAATAATACCATGATATTCATTATTATCTTCTCTTAAAATAAATTCTAATTCTTGATATATGGTAGCATCTTTAAAATTAAAGAGATTTTTTAAGTTTTTAATTATTTCATTAGCTGAATTTTCTTCTTTAAAATTAGTATATTCTAATAATTGATGCATTTTAGTACCATATTCTAAAGTGTTATTTTCTTCTTTAGTTAAAATTTGGGTTATTGTTTTAGAAGCATGATTTTCATTTATTATTTCATTTGCAAAGTTATTTTCTATAAATTGTATTACAGAAGAATTTTTAAAATTTTTATTTGTGATTATATTTTTAAATTCATAGTCTTTAGTTAAACCTAATTCATCTATTTTAATTAATTTTATATATTTAGCTAGATTAAGAGATATAGAATTAATAAAATCATAGAAAGAACGATATTTTATACCAGTTAAGTAATCAACTTCTTTTTTGGCTAATTGTTCTTTTTCAAAACTAGGTATAACCATGATCATTTTTTCTTTGGCTCTAGTTAAAGCAACATAAAATAAACGAATTTTTTCGGATATTTCTTCAAGATAATAATTATTTTTAATTAATTCTTTAGTAAATAAAGTACCAATTCCTTCTTTAAAAAATGGAGTTAAAATACCATACTTTTTATCATACATAAAACGACTTTGTAAATCTCCTGAATTAAAAGATTTTTTATATCCGGCAAAATAACAAATAGGAAATTCTAATCCTTTAGATTTATGAATATTCATTATTTTAACACAGTTAGAACTACTTCTTTTCTCTTTATATCTAATTTCTTTATTTTCTTTAACCATTTTATCTAAATAATCAGCAAAATGAGTAATAGTAAAGCCTAAATTTTCTACTGTACTGGCAATATCAAATAAGTTATCAATTCTTGTTAAACTAGCTTCTATTTCCCCTATTTTAAGATAATTCTCATAAAAATTAAAAGTATCAATTATTTCTTCTAATAATAATTTAGGACTTTTATTATCAATATCTAAACTTAATTTAAAACATTTTTTATATATTTCATCGTTGTAAAAAGTATTTTCATTTATTAAATCAAATATTTCAGAATCTGTTAAATTGCTTACAAAACTACGAGCTATACTTAAAAAAGCATAACGCATATTAATACCATAATCTTTATTTTTAATACATATAATTAAATTAATTATATTTTTAATAAGCATAATGTCATATTCTTCAGTTAAGTTATTATCTTTATATACTTCTAAAGGAATATTTAAATATTCAAATATTTTTTTATATAAAGGCATATCTGTACCACGATCTAAAATGATACAAAAATCACTATAAGCGATATTACGATTAGTGTTAAGTTCAAAATCAAAAACTTGATAGTTATTGTTTAATTTATTTTTAATATCTTTAGCTATAGTAAAAGCTTCTATTTCACTATTGGTGTATAATTTATCTTGATAATCATATTTTAATATTTCTAAATTGTTATTATAATTATTGGCTCCTTCATTTATATAAGCTAGATTACCATAGTGCATTTCATGGTTTTCATGATAATTAACTTTGCCAATTTTCTCGGTCATTATTAGATTAAATATTTCATTAATATTTGCTAAAACTTCTTTGCGAGAGCGAAAGTTTTTTAATAAATCAATTTTTTTACCTCCAATATTTTTACTATAATCTGCATATTTATTTTTAAAAATATCAGGGTTAGCATTTCTAAAACGATAAATTGATTGTTTAATATCTCCAACCATATATACATTATTATTAGCTATCTCATTAATAAACATTTCTTGTAAATCATTAGTATCTTGATATTCATCTATTAATATTTCATTATAATTATTTTTAAGTTCTTCTTTTATTTCTTTATTTTCTTTAACAATTTTAATAGCCATTTTGGCAATATCAGTAAATTCAAAAGCTTCTTTATCTTTTTTATAAATTTTTAAACGTTTTTCTAATTCTAATATTATTTTAATTATAATACTAACATAATCTTTAGTCATATAATATTGTTCTTTTAATTCGTCTAAACTATATTTAGTAAGTTCCATTATAGTTTTAACATTTTCTTTTAAATCATCTTTTATACTTATAGCTTCTTCTGGAAGATCTTTAAAAATTACACGATTTAAATCTTTTATTTTATATATATCTTCATAAGTGTGGGGTTTTAGAAATTTACTATAAGTATCATAAACTTTTATATATACTTTTTCTTCTAAATATTCTTCTAATATTATTAAATCATTTTCTATTTGTTCTGAAATACTTTTTATATAATCAAAATATTCTTTTAGTAAATTATTAATATAATTTTTATTATAATAATTAGCTATATAATTATTTAGATATTCTTCCATATCATATTTTAATTCTAATGATTTTTTTATATTTAAAATAGCTTCTTTTATTATTTCATCATCACGATTAGTAAAATCTCCGATTAATTTTAAAAATTCTGGATCTTTTTTTTCATATAATTCTAAAAATATATCTTCTAGTATTTTACTTTTTTCTAAATCAATTATAGATGAATCTATTATTGATATATTAGAACTAATATCTAGTAAATAATGATATTTTTTGACACAAGATAAAGCATAGGCATCAAACGTAGTAATATATGCACTATCAAGATATTCTAAATCTTTTTTTAGGTTAGCTTTTGTTAATTTTTTACGAATACGATTTTTCATTTCTCCGGCAGCTTCATTAGTAAATGTTAACATTAAAATTTTTCTTATATCAACACCAGAACTTACTTTTCTTAATACTCTTTCTGATAATACTGCTGTTTTTCCTGATCCGGCACCCGCGGATACTATGATATTACTCCCTTCTTCATTGATGGCTTGTAATTGTTCCTCCGTCCATTTCATCTTCTTCACCTCCAAGTATTACTTCATCGTTTTTAGTTTTATAGCAAATATCTTTAAATTTACAATATAAACAAGATCTATTTTTTTTATCTAATATTTTTGGATTAATAGAAAATTCAGCATTTAAAATATGATTCGTACATTCAGTAATTTTTTCTTCAACAGTATTTGTTAATTCATTCATTTCACTGGTTGATAAAACTTTAGATTTATTACTAAATTCACCATTTTTTTTATATTTTAAATCTTTTATTGTAGAACTATTTTCATATTCATCATCTATTAATTCTAATAATTTTTCATCTTTATTAGAATAGCCTTGTAATTTTAAATTTTCTTTACGAATTGTTTCAATATTTTTAGAACTAATAACGGGTATTTTATCTAAAACTTTTTGAATATAGAATCCTACTATTTGGGCATCTTTAAATTTAGAACTTTTTTTTAATAAATAAAGATATATTGGTAATTGAATATCTAGACCATATTTTAAATTATCTAGATTTATTTTGGTATTACCTGTCTTATAATCTACAACCGCGATAACTTTTTTATCATTAAATTCATTATACATTACTTTATCTATTAAACCTTTAAAAGTAACATTTATATCATCTAAATCTTTGTATATATATAATTCTTCTTCAAATAAATATTTATTTAATTTACTATGTTTTTCTTGTTCTTTAATAATTTTTATTACTTCTTTTAATTCTATACATAATTTTTCTAAATAAAAAAATTCACGTTTATTTAGTATATATTCTTTATCTTTTACATATTTTATAATTTCAGGGGCAATTTCTATATCTTTATTAATAGCTAGTTCTAAAATATGATGGGTAATGGTTCCAAGAATAGTTTTAAAATTTTCTTCATATTTATCTATTTTTAATACTTTGCTTAAATAATATCTAAAACTACATTCATTATACATTTCCATATTAGTATAAGCAAGATTTAAGAGGCCTTTTAAACTTTTTTGATATTTTGATTTATTAATACCCTTAAATACATTATTATACTCTCTATATGGAATATTTAGGTTATTTTGATATAATCCTAGATCTTCTGTGATAACATTAAATTTAGCTAATTTATCAAGGCTTTTAGCATATTCTAAAGAACTACCTAACTTAGTATAACTTATTAATCTAGAAATGGTTATTTTTTTTACTTCTAAATTTAGTTCTTTAATTAGTAATGAAGGATAGAATACTCCTGTTTTACTATGTAATTTATAAGTAATTGTAAGATTTTTAATAGATGTTAATTGTTCTTTTAATATTTCTTTATTTATTCTATTTTCAATTATGCTAGTATTACGATTTAGTTTTTCTTTTAAATTGTCACTTAAATAATCTTCATCTTTTATAACTTTAGGATAAGAATTAATATTAAAGCCTAATAGAAAAACATGTTCATCATCTTTAAATTTATCTTTAATATTAGCTATTTCTATTCCTGATAAGTATTTAGGGGTATATAGATAGCTTTTTTTTAAATCATTTATTATAAATTTTTTTCTTATTTCTTTATCTGTGATAGATGCTGATTTATTAATAACATTTATTAAATCATTCGTATTTGTATATTTTTCACTTAATGATAGAATATTAGCTTCTATAGACATCTTATCATAATTAGCAAGAAAATCTTCAGCTATAAAAGTACTATATAGTGAAGAGTTATCTTCTATATTAAGGGCTATATTATATATTTTAGCATATCTTTTTAGCATAATATTATATTCATTATTGGCTATTATTTTTATTTTAGAAAGAGGAATATTTTGGTGTAATAATTTACTTATTTCATAAAAAACGAATTCTACTTCTTCTTCAATGTTATCTCCTTCATATACAGTAGGAATATATTTAGATATTTCTTCTTTTTTAGTAATTATGTTACAATTTAAAGCTTGTAAAATTATTTCTTCCTCAGGTTTTAAATGATTATATCCATATAAAATAATTTTTTTGTTTTTAATATTATTCAAAAAATAAGGATTCTTAATTAATAAATTATTTTTTTCTAATTCTTCTTTTAAGGAAATTAAAAATTTTATTTTTTTATCAGGAATATCTTGTAAAAAATAAAGATTATTTAAATAAACTTGAGCAACATTTAAATTCACATGATAATTTTTAATAATATATGCGATAGTATTATTATTATAGTCAAAATATAAATTCTTTTTTAATTCGGGAAACGAATAAAATTTAATATTATATAATAATTTATTTTGAGATAAATCTTTTAATATTTGTTTTTTATTTTCAGTGTTTGTAATTATTATTAAATTTTCCATGATACCCTTCCTGTTACATAAGATTATTATACTATAGATGAATATTTTTGACAATTAACCATTTTAATTTTTTATATATGAAAAAAACTAGGTTTCCCTAGTTTATTATCTTAATGGCGCCCAATGTAGGACTCGAACCTACGACCTAACGGTTAACAGCCGTGCGCTCTACCGACTGAGCTAATTGGGCAGTACTACTAAAGTATAATAGATATTATGTTTAAAGTCAATATTTTTATGCATAAAATTTCAAAAAATATGATTAATATATGATAATGTCTTAAGTGTTAGTATTTGATTTTGTCTCAAGACTAATATATTATATGTCACTTGAGGTGACATAAATTGAGAAAGGTAGAATTAAGAATGAAAGAACAAGAAAAATATGATGTTATCAAAGAATTAGTTGATCACAATGGTAACAAAAATCGAGCTAGTAAAAAACTCGGTATATCAAGAAGACAAATTGATCGTCTTATTATCATTTATAAGGAGAAAGGCAAATCTGGATTTGTACATGGCAATCGCTCCAGAAAACCAGCAAATACTTTAGATAAGTCAATCTCCGAAGATATTATAACACTTTATAAGAATAAATACTATGATTTTAATTTTGTTCATTTCAAAGAATTTTTAGAAAAAGTAGAAAACATTAAAGTATCTTATAAATATATTTATAATATCTTAACTAAAAAAGGAATATTATCTCCTAAAGCTAGAAAGAAAACAAAAATACAATTTACTAAACAAAAATTACTTAAAGAAAAGAAAATTAACTTAGCTATGAGTGAAGAACAAATTGATCAAATAGTTAATCATGAGATTGCTGTGGAAGATTCACACCCAAGATTAGAAAAGCCTAAATATTTTGGTGAAATAATTGAACAAGATGGTTCTATTCATAAATGGTTTGGCGAAAATAAAACCTGTTTACACTTAGCTATTGATAAAGCTACTTCTACTGTAATCGGAGCTTGGTTTGATAAACAAGAAACTCTAAATGGTTATTATCATGTTTTATATCAGATATTAACTAAATATGGTATTCCTTATAAGTTTTTTACTGATAATAGAACTGTGTTTAATTATATGTCTTTAAATCCTAATAAAAGGACTAGTGAAAAAGACGTTTTAACTCAATATGGTTATGCTTGTAAACAATTAGGCATTGCTTTAGAAACTTCTTCTGTTTCTCAAGCTAAAGGCTTAATTGAAAGAACTAATGGTACTTTTCAAGGAAGATTAGTTCAGGAATTAAGACTTAATAATATAACAAGTATTGACGAAGCCAATAAGTATCTTATTGAAATATTTGTTCCTAATTTTAATGAAAAATTTGCTCTAAATTATATGAATTTTCCTTCTGTATTTGAATCTTCTCCTTCTAAGGATGTTATTAATTACACACTTGCTATTTTGTCTCCCAGAAAGATTGATAATGGTAATTCTATTAAGTTTAACAAAGAGTATTACCAACCATACTTAGATAATGAATTAAAATGTTTTATGCCTAAAACGGAATGTTTAGTTATTAAAGCTTTTAATGGTGAATTATTAGTAACAATTGATGAAAAAGTTTATGAATTAAGAAAATTAAGCAGGAATACATCTTCATCTAAAGAATTTGATATAATTAAAGAAGTTAAAGCAAAGAAAAAATATATTCCTCCAATGACTCATCCTTGGAAACTTGCTTCTTTTAAAAAACAAGTTCAAAAATCACATTATAAACATCAATATGCTTAAATTT
>CANRBQ010000022.1 GCA_947628905.1 uncultured Bacilli bacterium | reverse complement strand
AATTCTTTAACTAATAGTATTATAAATCAAATTAAAAGACAAATAAGTAAAAATTATACCTATTTGTCAACAGTCTGTAACTTTAGATTTATAATCTGAAGTTTTTTCTTTTAATTAAATTTTTATTATGCTATAATTAAAATAGTAGGCTAGCTATGAATTTAGAGGGTATAACAAAAATTTATAAGTTAAAAAATGAAGAAATTGTGGCTTTAGATAATATTAGTGTTAATTTTTTAAAGGGAAAGTTTTATGCAATAATGGGACATTCTGGTTCAGGTAAGTCAACTTTGATTAAAATTATGGGTTTAATGGATAAACCGACGAAAGGAAAGTACACGATAGGGAATATTAATGTTTTAGATTTGAATGATGATGAACTTTCTTTGATGCGAATGAAACATTTAGGGTTTATTTTTCAAGAATTTTTTTTAGAAGATAATTTAAAGGCTTATGAAAATGTAATGATTCCTATGCTTATTAATAAAGATATTAAAAAAGAAGATAGATATAATAAAGCTATAGAACTTTTAAAAATGGTGGGGTTAGAGCAAAGAATAAATCATTTTCCTAAGGAATTGTCAGGTGGGGAAAAACAAAGAATTGCTATAGCGAGAAGTTTAGCTAATGATCCGGAGATAATTTTAGCTGATGAACCAACAGGAAATTTAGATGAAGA
This sequence comes from uncultured Bacilli bacterium, assembly GCA_947628905.1. Taxonomy (GTDB): domain Bacteria; phylum Bacillota_I; class Bacilli_A; order RF39; family UBA660; genus Caccenecus. The sequence goes on along the minus strand of CANRBQ010000022.1, from coordinate 16,915 downwards.
AAATGAAAAATTAATATTTCTTTATTTAAAGAAATTAAGTAATGAGGGTAAGTGTGTAATTGTTGTAAGTCATAGTGAGGTAATTAAAGAATATGCCGATGTAGTTTTAAAAATTCAAAAAGGAAAGCTTGTTAGTTAAAATGAGTATTAAAGATATTTATTTTATTATTAAAAGAAGAATTTGGGAAAAGAGAAATATAATTTTTATAATTATAACAATTATACTTACTTTAGCTTTGATTTTATGTTTAGAAATATATAATATTTTTGGCTTAGAAAAAGAAGATAATTTAAAAAGAGACCCTCAATATAAAACAATAAAAGTTTATAAAGGAACTAATACAGATAATGATTATGATAAAATAAATGATATAGAGGGAATAGTTTATAGTGTAGATATTAATAAAGTAGAAACTATTTTAGTTAATAGTGAGTTACTAAATAAAAAATTGATAATTCCAATAAGAACTTTATTAGATAAAAATGAAATAGATATAGTAAAGGGGAGAAATATTGCTAATAATAATGAAGCTGTTTGTGTGGATGGTTATTATCCTAGATATACAGATGATGAGGGTAATGTTATTGCAGAAGAATATATAAATAAAAAAGATTTTATTGAAAGTAAAGATTTAATAGGAAAGAGTTTAAGTTTAGTTAAAGATGATAAACAAGTAAATATTAAAGTTGTAGGAACTTTTGATGCTTTTAAAGTTATGGATTCAAGAAGTGTATGTTATGTTTCTGCGGATGTATTGGACTCTTTAAATGAAGAAAAATATCCATATACAGGGAGACTAGTTAAAGTTGAAACTTTAAAAGATGTGATGCCTATTAGTGAGAAAATAAAAGCTTTGGGATTTGAAGTACGACCAAATACTTATATTTCTAATAGTTATTCAAAACATATTCCAATATTTGTATCGATACTTACGATTATTATATCTTTTTATATTTTATATAATTTTATTAAAAAGAAACTTATTTATCATATTCATACATATGGAATTTTAAAAGCATCAGGTTATAAAAATGAAGATATATTTAAAATTGAATTTATAGAAAATACAATTATTACGACAATATGTTTTATTATTAGTGTAATTATATTTATTATTGGTTATTATATAATAATTAATATGCCTGTTATTTATAGTTACTTTGTCTTTAGTAATGAATATAATTATAAAATTCCAGTTTTAGGTTTTCTTTTAGTTTATTTAGTTTTAATTTTACTTAATTTTATAAATTCTAAATTATTAATGAAACAATACATTTATAAACGTAATATTTTTGAAGTATTGGAGGATAAATAAGATGTTATTAAAAGGATTCTTTAGAAAGAAAACTACTAAGGTATACTTAATAGTTTTAATTGCAATTACAAGTGTTTTTATGATTGTTACATATAGTAGATTTAATTATATTTTAAAAGCTAATAAAAGTTTTAGTGATGCAAGAATTGTTTTTGTAGCCCCAAAAGAGGAATATGAGAAAGTAAAGAAAATTAAAAATGTTAAAGACATAACTTTGGGTATTATTCCCATTTTGCCAATCGATAGTGATAATTGGTTTTATATGGGTGTTCCTAAGGTGTATTTAGATAATACTTTAAAAGATAATGAAGTTATTGTGGGACATGAAGTTTTGGATAATAATGAGAAAAATTATGAACCTACTTTTTTTGGGAAAAAGTATAATTTGGAAGTAGTTAAACATTTACCTTTTTATGAAAATAAATATGAAGTTAATTTAAATGAAATTTATGTAAGTAGGGAAATATATAAAGAGCTTAGTAGTAAAACAGATGTTTATTATTATGTTTTAAAATTAAAAGATTGGTTAAAGTATGATAAAACTTTTAATGATATAGAAGAAAATATAGATTTAAATACGTATGATATTGATTTAAATGGAACTAATTATCAGGAAGAAATGATTGATGCTAAAAATAATAATTATGGGAATATTATTTTCTTCTCATATGCTTCCATGTATACAATAGCTAATATGGCTTTATTAGGGTTATTTATTATAGTTTTGGTTATAACTATTCATAATATTTTAGTTGATGAAGAAGTAAGTACTTATTTATATTCTTGTTTAGGTTATAATAAAAAGAAGATTAGAAAGATCAATTTATTAAAGATTTTGATAGTTATGGTAATTGCTATAATAATCGCGATTATTATTACTATGTTATATGCATTATTGTTTAATCATGCTTAAATTTAAAATTAGGGAACAAAAACAAATATAAGGGACATGAAACGACAAATTTTTCACTTTCTTTATGTTATGATAAAGGCATTTACAGAGGAGGTGAAATACACGATGATTACAGAAAAACAAGATTTCTTAAGTTTAAGTGATGATTTACTTTTTAAAGAAACATTTGCACATCCAGATAATAGAGATAAATTAATTTATTTTTTATCTTGTTTTACAGAGTTTAAAGAAGAATATCTAAAAAAAGTTAATATAGAAGTAGAATATGAAAGTATCTTAACTAAAACTAAAAGAAATGATAAAAACTTAAGAGGAGATATCATAATAAAATTTGCTAATTATTTAATTAATTTAGAAGCTTATTCAACTTTTGATAATAACTCTTTAAATAAATCCATAAGTTATATTATGAGAATATTTTCAACTCAATTAGATAGAGGAAGAGATTATAATACCTTAGAAAGTGTAATCCAAATAAATATAGTAGATGATGTAACACCAAGAGATTTAATAAGTAAAAGAATAGAAAATGAAATAATATTAAAAGGTAAATATGAAAATGAAGAAATACTCTCAGAATTATTTCAGATAAAATGTTTAAGACTTGACACGGCAAGAGAGATGGTATATGATAAAAATAACTTACAACAAAGATGGTTAAGATTTATCGGGGCTAAGAATGAAGAAGAAAGAAGAGAAATAGCAAGAGGAGATGGGTTGTTAATGGAATTAGATAATTGGTGTAGGAACTATGTAAATGATGAACAGACAAAGAAGATATTTGGAGAATGGGCAAATTATATTGCTGAGGAAAAAGGTATCAGAAAAGGTCTTCAACTTGGAATAAAACAAGAAAAATTAGATATAGCTAAAAAATTTTTAAAGTTAAATGTTTCAAAAGAAGACATCTCAAAAGCTACAGGATTATCTCTTAAAGAGTTAGAAGAACTCGAATAAAAGAGAGTGGAAAGAATGATTAATTTCATTCTTTTTGTATAAAAAAAATACTCTTTGGAAGTATTAGATTATATCATCGATATATTTTTTTAGTTGATGAGCATCTTTGCCAAAGATTATTTTTAATTGATTATCTATTTCTACGATTCCTTTGGCTCCTAATTTTTCAATCGCATCTTTATTAACTAAAGTAATATCTTTTAAAATTACTTTAAAACGACTCATATTACATTCAGCACTAACAATGTTATCTTTTCCACCTAAATAGCCAATTAATTTGTTTGCTTCAATACGAAAATCTCTTTTAGATAGTTTTAGAACTATTAAACAAACTATTACTAATACGATACCTATAATTAAATATTGTAACCATGTTTCCATAATATCACCAATTACATTATACTACATTTTTAAAATTTTTAAAACATTTTTTGTATATTTAGGAAAATACGTTTCATAATAGTACTGGAGGAAATGTTGGAATGAAGAAGATAATTATATTTATTGTGAGTTTGTTTTTAGTCGTAGGTTGTTCTTGTAGTAATGATTTAGCCGCGGATGCTGTAGAAAAATATTTGAATGACTATAAAGGTTTGACAGATGATGTTTTAAAAGATATTGATAAACTAGTAGATAATGAGGATTTAAATGATAAAGAAAAGGAAATATATAAGGAAGTATTAAAAAGACAATATAGAAATTTAAGTTATACAATAGAAAATGAATCTTATGATGGAGATAATGCTAATGTAACTGTTAAAATAACAGTTTATGATTTACATAAAGTAGAAAAAGAAGCACAAGATTATTTAAATAATAATGAAGAAGAATTTTTAAATAATGGTGTTTATGACTCAGATAAATATTTAGAATATAAGTTAGATAAAATGAAAGATACAGAAGATACTACTAGTTATAATATTGTTTTTAAAACTATTAAGATTGATGGTAAGTGGCAAGTAGAACAACCAGATGAGGAAACATTAGAAAAAATTCATGGTATATATAATTATGATAACAGATGATACATCTGTTTTTTTTCTTGTAGAAAATAAAATTTTATGTTAGAATAATGGAAAAAATGTGGGGTAGTTTTTATGAATTATTTTAAGATATTAAAAGTTAAAGAAGAAGAATTAGAGCTTTTAAAAAAGAATTTAGAAGAGATAACAAAAGAATATAGAAAGTGTTTAAAAGATAAATTAGAGATTGGAGATTTATATAATAAAGAAATAAATAATTTAGAAACTTTAAATAAAAGTTATGAAGAAGAGTATAAAAAAGAAAATATTATGGGGATTATGGTTTTGTTTATAATAATATCAGTAATAATATTAGTATTGGTTTTTAATTTATTTTCAGCATTGTTATATAAAACTTTTTTAGTTTTGGGGTTAATAAATTTGGGAGAAATAATGGTTAGTTTAAAAATAATTAATTATGTATCAGATAAATATAAAAATTATAGAGAAGAAAATAAAGACATTATTTATTTGCAACAAGTAAAAGTTGCGGAAATAGATAATAAGAAAAAGTTAATTATTAATAATTATCAAAAAATATTAGAAGATAAACTTAAATTAAGTAAAGAGGTTGATATTAAGGCTAGAGAATTAGAAATATTAAAAGAAGAAGTGTTAAAGGCTTTTTATCCTTTTTTAATTCATCTTTGTGATAAGGGAGAAATTAAAGAAAATTTAGAATATCAAGAAGCTTTAAAGAGAATTAGAAAGTTATAATATTAGATTAGTATTTTTAAAATAAATTAAACATACATATTATTAGGTGGGTTTAGATGAAGAAAATCTTATTAATAATATGTCTTTTTTTATTACCTTTAAATGTTTATGCGATTAGTGCTAGAAATGCAATAGTTATGGATTTAAATAGTGGAAGAGTGCTTTATGATATTAAAAGTCATGATGAACATTTAATAGCGTCTATAACAAAAATTATGACTACTCTTGTTGCGATTACATATGGAGATTTAAATAAAGAAGTACAAGCATCGGAGAGTATTTTAAAAGCTTATGGATCAAGTATTTATTTAACAGTTGGAGAGAAAATGAAATTAGAAGATTTGCTTTATGGTTTGATTCTTAGAAGTGGGAATGATGCTTCAATAGCAATTGCAGAGGCTGTAGGAGGATCGACTGAAGGATTTGTTTATTTAATGAATGAATATGCTAAAATTATTGGAATGAAAAATACGCATTTTGTTAATCCCCATGGTTTAGATAATAAAGGAGTTGGGAATACTTCAAGTGCTTATGATATGGCAATACTTACAAAAGTTGCGATGGAAAATGATACTTTTAGAAAAATATTTGGAACAACATATTATAAAACAGAAAGTGATATAAAACATTATAGTTGGGAAGGGAAAAATAAACTTTTTAAGATGTATAAGTATACAACTGGGGGAAAAACAGGATTTACAGAAAGTGCAAGAAGAACTTTAGTTACTACGGCTAAAAAAGATAATATGGAATTAGTAGTGGTAACATTAAATGATCCAGATGATTTTATTGATCATAGAAGTTTATATGAAACTTATTTTAATAAGTATTATGCAGTTAAAGTACTTGATAAAAATAATTTTAAGTTAGATGATAATTATTATAAAAATGTTAGTTTTTATATTAAAGATGATTATTATGCGTTGGTAAATAAAAATGAAGAGAAAGATTTAGAAATAGAATATAATATTTATAAAGATATGACTATTATAGATAATATTAAGATAGGGGAAGCTAAAGTAAAACTTAAAGATATGGTTTTACATACAGAAAGTATTTATGCTAAAAATATTAAACCAAGAGAAGAGACTAAAAAAACTTTATGGCAGAAAATTAAAGGATGGTTTAAATCATGGTAAATATTATTTGGGCTTTTTTAATATTTATAGCTATTGTTTATTCATTATTAACTGGAAATATTGAGACTATTAATAATGGTATTTTAACTCATGCTACTTCAGGAATAAATCTTATTTTAGAAATGATGCCTTTAATGATTTTATGGACGGGAATAATGAAAATTGCTGATGAAGCAGGATTACTTAATGTTTTTGCAAGAGTTTTAAATCCAATTTTAAGTAAATTATTTCCTAGTTTACCAAAAGAACATAAAGCTTTAGGTTATATAGCATCAAATATCGCGGCAAATATGCTTGGTTTAGGATCTGCAGCCACCCCATTTGGGCTTAGAGCAATGGAAGAATTACAAAAAGATAATCCTCATAAAGATACGGCAACGGAAGCTATGATAACATTTTTAGTATTAAATACAGGAGGAGTTACACTTATTCCAACAACAGTTATAGCTCTTAGAGTTATGAGTGGAAGTTTAAATCCTACAGAAATAATTTTAACAAGTATTTTAGCTACTTCTGTTTCTAGTTTTTCAGGTTTATTTTTAGATTATATGATTAGGAGAAAAAATAAATGAATACTATTTCAAAGATAATTATTCCTCTTTTTGTTTTAATTATTATTTTATATGGAGTTAAAAAGAAAGTAAAAGTTTATGATACTTTTTTAGAAGGAGCTAAAGAAGGTTTAATTATGGTATTTCATATAACTCCCACAATTTTAGCGATGGTTTTTGCAGTTAATCTTTTTTTGGATAGTAATTTTTTGGAAGGAATTCTTAGTTTTGCTAAGCCTTTATTTAGATTAATAAATATTCCCATGGATATTCTTCCTATGGCTCTTTTAAGACCTATTTCTGGGACTGCTTCAATGGCTATTATGAATCAAATATTTATTAATTTTGGACCAGATAGTTTTATTGGACGTTTAGCATCAACACTTCAAGGATGTACAGATACTACAATATATGTTTTAGCTTTATATTATGGGAGTATTAAAGTTACTAAAACAAGATATTCTTTACCAGTTGGTTTATTTGCAGATTTAATGGGAATTATTGCGGCCTTTATAATAACTTTTATATTTTTTGGGTAAATAATTTTATTCGACAATAATTTTATTTATTTTATGTTATTATTATTTTGGTGATTTAATGAAACAAAATATAAAAATATTTCTTATAGCTCTTATTTTAGGAATAGGTGTTGCAATGTTTATAAATGCTAAGTTTGATACTTCAATTATTACTAGTGCTTTAGAAGCTAGAATAACTTATTTTTCTTTAGGTACTTATAATAATTTAGAAGATGCAGAGAAGAAAAGTAATACTTATAAACCTTCTTTTATATATAATGATAAGGGAATATATAAAGTATTAATTGGGGTATATACAGATTCTCAAAGTATGGCTTTAATGAGTAGTTATTTTCAAGATAAAAATTTAGTTTTTACAAAAGGAGAAATAAAAGTAAATAATAATTTAATTAATAATCTTAAATCTTATGAAGTATTAATTAAAACAAGTAATTCTTCTTATTATGAAAATATTAATAATTCATTATTAGATACATTTAAAGAATATATAAATTAAATTTATGGCATAATAATATTAGGTGTTTTATATGCATAAAAGTAAGTTTTTTTATGGAGCTTTATTAATTATTTATCTTTTATTTTTAAGTAAAGATGCTTTAATTGGTTTTAGTAGTTCTACTACTTTAATAGAGAATAATAAAGATAATTATTATGAAAGAGAATATAATAAATTAAGAACAATACTTGATATACCAAAGGAAGATTATACTATTATTTATAGTAAAACAATTAGAAGAGATATATATGATTTTTTTGATACTATAACTATTAATAAAGGAAGTAAAGAGGGAATTAAAGAAGGAGATATTGTAATTAATGATAAAGGAGTCTTGGGGGTAGTTAATAAAGTATTAAATAATACAAGTGAAGTATATTTACTTACAAATAAAAAGATTAATTTATCTGTTAAAATAAATGATTCTTATGGGATTTTAACAAGTGAAGATAATAAATTAGTAATTAAGAATATTAAGTTAGGTAAAGAGTTAAAAGAGGGAGATAGTGTTTATACTTCAGGTTTAACTAATATTAAAGAAGGATTATTAATTGGAAGTGTTAAAGATATTAAAAAAGATAATTTAGAATTAGAATATATTATAAATGTAACTCCAAGTGTTGATTTTAATAATATTAGTTATGTAGGAGTAGTATTATGATTTTTTTAGTTTTAGATTATATATTTAGTTTAATTAGTCCTTATAAAACATATTTTATTTTAATTAATTTAGTAATACTTACAAAGAATAAATTTTTTAATTTAATTATTATTACTTTAGTATTAGATTTATTAATATTAAATACTTATTTTTTAAATACTATTATTTTAGGAAGTATCTTTTTAATAGTAAAAAAATTAGGAATAATAAAAAAAGATTTTAAAAGTTATATTTTAGCTTTATTATTTATATATGTTAGTTATTTATTAGTATTAGGTTTAATTAATAATTATTCTTTAAGTTATATTTTTAGTTTTATGATAAAATGTTTTTTAGTTAATTTTATTTTTTATGCTCTTTGTTATAAAATAAGTTTTAATAACATAAAATTAGCTAGGTGATTTTAATGAATGCAGAAGATATTATTAGAAAGAATAAATTAAAAAGAGCTGGTTATGTTGGTAATAAGGGAAATAAAAGAGAATTATCTAGTAAAATTAAATATGTTAGGAATCTAATTACGAGAACTTTAATAACTATTATTTTAGTGTTAGGAAGTATAATTTATACTAATATTAGTCCGGATAATAAAAGTCTTTATAAAAAATATGTATTAGATAATTCTCTTAGTTTTACAAAAATAAATAATATCTATCATGATTTATTTGGGGAAGTAGATATAATAAATAAAACAAGTGATGATACTACGAGTGTAATGGGAAGTAATCTAAACTTTAATAATATAGAAAAAGAGGGGAATAGTTTTAAAGTTGGAGTAACTAAAGGAGAAGCTATAAGTGTTATTACAAGTGGAATAGTAGTTTTTATAGGAGAAAAAGATAATTTAGGAGAAACAATTATTATTCAGGGAAATGATGGAGTAGATATATGGTATTCGGGTATTACAGATGTTAATGCAAAAATTTATGATTATGTAGAGGCAACATCTATTTTGGGAATAGCTCAAGAAGAAAATATTTATTTAACTTTTAATAAAGATGATCAGTATTTAACTTATGATGAATATTTTAAAGAAGTTTAAAATAAATATAGCAACTTATTTTTTAATATTAACTTTTTTATTTACAGGTTTAATTAAAAATATTATTTTAATTTATTTAATTGTAATAGTTCATGAACTAGGACATATACTAATTATTAAAATACTTAAATATAAAATAATTAAAGTAGAAATATACCCGATGGGGGGAGTTACTTTAATAGATAAGAAAGTTAATACTAAAATAAGTCATGAACTTTTAATTGCCTCTTTTGGGGTTATAATGCAGTTTATTTTGGGATTGTTTTTTAATTTCTTTATTAAATATAATTTAATTACTTATAATGCTTATTTTTTATTTAATAATTATAATAAAACAATTATATTTTTTAATTTAATTCCAATTATTCCTTTAGATGGTTATCATATTTTAAATAGTTTGGGAGAAATATTTTTACCATTTAAATATGCTTTTAGATTTAGTTTTATAATAAGTTTAATATCTTTAGTAGTTTTTATTTTTTCTAATGGAATATTTAGTTTAAATAATTATTTAATATGGAGTTTTTTAATATTTAAAATATATCAAGAATATAAGAATTTTAAATTTAGACATTTAAAATTTTTATTAGAGAGATTTATAAATGATTTACCATATAAAAAAATAAAATATAATAGAAATATTAATTTAAATTTACTTAAAAAAGATACATATCATTATTTTAAAAATAATGGTTATATATATTCTGAGAAAAAAATATTAGCTAAAAAGTTTGACAATTATTAAAGATAATTTTATAATAAATAGTTATAGAAATGAGGTTAGGATGACAGAATATTTAGATAAGATAATTTATAATGAAGAAATGCTTACAACATTTATTTCTAAAGGAGTAATTAATCCAAGAAATTTAGTAGATGAAGTAAGTAAAAGTAATAATGGGTTTCAAATATGGAAAACAGGTAAAGTTATTGCGGATTTTAAAGAAGAAGAAATAATAGGGGAAAATTTAAAGAAAGAGTTAATTAATAAGTTACAAGAAAGTATTTTAGAAACTGGGAGTTCAGCATATATTATAGATTTTATGACGGAAGTTAAAGGAGCTAATATTGAATTAATTGTTTATAGTTTAATTAATAAAGATTTAATTCTTAATATGGATAGTGTAGTAAAATATATTTGTGATTTAACTGATTTAGGATGTTTATCTTCTTTTCCTAATCAAGCTAAGTTAAAAAAACATAGTTTATTAGAAAATATTCTTAAATATTTAATTAATAAAAAAGAATATGGGAAGATAATTAATATTATTAATGTTACAAATAATAATGAGGAAATACTTGATATTATTATTGGAATTAATAATATAGAATTTTTAAATTATTTAGTTAGTTATTTAGAAAATATAATTAGTAATAGTACAGATTTAAAACAAAAAGAAGAATTAGAATCTTTAATTAAAAGAATTAATTTAGCTTATCGTATTTTATATTTAGATGATATGGATTTAGAGGGTAAGTTTAAAGTATTAATTAATCTGTATAATAAAGGGGATATCGCGACAATTGCGCATTATAGAGAAGAGTTTGCACCTTTATTTAGAGAAAGTAAAGAAAATAAAGAGTTAAGTCGTTAAAAAGGTTTGACAAAGAGGGTATTTTTTGCTAGAATTATAGACGCGAAGTATTTTATATTCGTAAAAAACCACTCAGAAATGGTTATAAAAATAAGTGATTATTTACCATCATGGTGCGTCTTAAATAGAAGGAGGAATGAATATGAAAGCAATATTTGAAACTGGTGGAAAACAATATTATGTTAATGAAAATGATGTAATATATGTAGAAAAATTACCAAATGAAGCTGGAGAAGAAGTAACATTTACTAATGTGTTAGCAGTTGGTGATAAGATTGGTACACCTTATGTAGAGGGTGCTAAAGTTGTTTGCTTAGTAGAAAAACATGGTAAACAAAAAAAGATTAAAGTTTTTAAATATAGACCTAAGAAGAAATATCGTAAAACTCAGGGTCATAGACAACCATATACTAAGTTAGTTGTTAAAAAAATTAGTTAATTATGATTAAAGTAAATATTAATAAAAATAAAATTATTATTACAGGTCATGCTGGTTATGCAGATTATGGGAAAGATATTGTTTGTGCTAGTGTATCTAGTATTGTTATTACAAGTATTAATGCTATTTTAAGAATTGATAATAAGTTTTTAACTTATGAAGAAAGTGATAACTTAACAATAAATATTTTAGGTAATAATAAAGATTGTTTATTAATAATAGAAAATATGATAGCAATGCTAAAAGAATTAGCATTAACTTATAAAGAAAATATTAAAATAAAGGAGGAAAGACCATGAATTTTATGAAATTAAATATCCAATTATTTGCGCATGTTAAGGCTCAAGGTTCTACTCAAAACGGTAGAGATTCAAGAGGTCGTAGATTAGGAGCTAAAGCAAGTGATGGACAGACTGTTACAGCAGGTTCTATTCTATATCGTCAAAGAGGAACAAAGATTTATCCTGGTACTAATGTAGGAATGGGTAAAGATCATACTTTATTTGCGAAAATAAGTGGTGTTGTTAAATTTGAAAGATTAGGTAGAGATAAAAAGAAAGTAAGCGTTTACGAAGCATAAGTAAATGCTTTTTTAAAGGAGTTTTGGGATGGATATTATTTTAAATGGGGATTTATATATCAAACTAACTAATGAAGTAAGTTATATTTTAGAAGAAAACGATAAAACAAGAGATATTATTAATGATATTATGAGTGATGTTAAAGATGTTGATGATGAAGAATTAGCATCTTTAGCGAGTTTTAAATTTGCTCAAATTATGGATAGACTTATAGAAGAACAATTATTTTATAAGGAAGAAGAGAGCCTAGATAAAAATGGTTTTTATAAAATATTTTTTACGGGTAATGAAGTAATTATGATGAGTAATGAAAAAAATGTAAAATATAATTCTTTAGAAGAAGTAAATAAAACATATATTAATTTAAGAGATTTTTTAATAAAAGCAAATTTAGTGGGAAGATATTTAGAACCAATTAAAGATAATATGCCAAGATATGCCATAATTTATGAATATAAAGATTGCTTATTATTACATAATTTAAATAATGGTATGTTTACCACTGTAAATGCTAAATCAAGTATTTTAAATGATTATTTTTTAGGGGATAATATAAAAGAAGAATATAAAAAAGAAGATGTATATCAAACTATAATTAATCAAGAATTAAAAAATGGAAGAACTAAAAATTGATATTGTTTTATTAAAATTATTGATATATAATTATAGTAGAGGTTAATCTATTATCTCGGTTTTGTCTCCGTATAACTTTAACGGCAGCAATGCTAACGTGTTCTATGTGAATTCGAATGGCAACCTCAGCAACAACAACGTGAACAACACGAATGGTGTGCGCCCAATATCCTTTTTAACTCATATATCTGGTTAAGGCTTGGTATAGAAGAATTAGGATACAAGATTAATCTTTAGTAATTTACTAAAACAAATGATGCTGATATTTCTTATCTTGAATAAGAGATTATTACAGTATCTTTTTTTTATATTTTAAAAATATTGTTAAGATAGAAAAAAAGTGATAAAATTATTTTAAAGTTGGAGGGATTATTTTGGAGTATTTAATAACTTTTATTGAAGGATTAGCATCATTTATATCTCCTTGCGTTTTACCTATTATACCTGTTTATATTTCTTATTTTGGAGCAGAAAGTAAAAGTACTAAAAAAGCTCTTATTAATTCTTTAGGTTTTGTTTCAGGTTTTAGTATAGTATTTATTTTATTGGGAGTTTTTGCTAGTACACTTGGAAAGATAATTACTAAATATGCTAATTATGTTAATATTATTTTAGGAATATTTTTAATTATTATTAGTTTAAATTATATGGGAGTTATTTTTATAAAATTTTTAAATAAATCTAAAGGAATTAAAAAAGATAAAAAAGATTTAACTTTTATAACTTCGGTAATATTAGGAATGATATTTTCTTTATCTTGGACTCCTTGTGTAGGTGCATTCTTGTCTTCTGCACTTATTTTAGCTAGTACAACTGGTAGTGTTTTAAAAGGAGCAATATTACTTTTTTGTTATTCTTTGGGACTTGCGATTCCTTTTATTATAACTACTTTCTTACTTGAAAAATTAAAAACAACTTTTGATTTTATTAAAAAACATTATAATATTATTAATAAAATAGCAGGATCTATTTTATTAATAAGTGGTTTATGGTATATTATAAAGGGAATTATGAGAATTATTTAGGAGGATGTTTATGAAGAAAAAAATTGGTTTAATAATTGGTATTTTAGTTTTTATTGGGGGGTTAATTACTATTAGTGTTGTTTATTATAGTAATGGTAAAGATAATAAAGAAATAGATGAAGAAGTAGAGGATTTAGGAATTGTTAAAGTTAATGATGATAATTATCAAGAAGAAGTTTTAGATAGTGATAAAGTAGTAGTGATGGATTTTTATGAGAATATGTGTCCACCTTGTAATTTAATGATTCCTACAATTATAAATATTTCTAAAAGTAGTGATTTAGTAAAAGTAGTAATGGTTAATATAAGTGATGCAAATACTGCTTCTTTAGCTAAAAAATATGAAGTTAGTGCCACCCCTACAATTATTATTTTAAAAGATGGAGAAGTTAAAAATAATTTTGTGGGGGCTACTAGTGAAGAAGTTTTAATGAAGGCATTAAAAGAACAAATGGAGAAGACAGATGAAGAGTAAAGTTTTTATAATATTAATTATATTGTTTATGATGTCAGGCTGTGGGAGTAAAACTAAAACCCTTTATTGCACGGCTACTAGTAGCGAAGAGGGTAGAACTTCAGAGTCAGAGTTAAGAATTAGAGTAAAGAATGAAGAAGTACAAGATATGAGATTAACTCTTAATATGACTTTATCTAAAGAAGAAAAAGCTTATCGGGAAATGATTATGGATCAGATGAGACAAAAAACAGATAAAGTGTACGCTACTAACGAAGGAGTAAAAGCTATATTTGGAATGGATAGTTCTTATTTTGAAGGATTTGGAATTTCTAAAGAAGCTTCTATAGGAGAAATTAAACAAGTATTAGAACTTCAGGGATATAGTTGTAAATAAATATTTAAATTAATAAATAAAAGAGGTATAATTATATTGGTTAATCTAATACGTGATATTACATTCATGTTCTATGTGAATTTGAATGGCAACCTCAACAACAACAACGTGAACTGGACTGGAGCGGGTGTGCGCCCAATATCCTAAAGCACCTCATATATTTGGCTAAGGCTTAGTATAGTAGAATTAGGATACAAGATTAATCATAGTTTTGAACTAAAAAAATAATGCTGATATTATGTTTCTTAGTATTCATAATTAGAACAGCATTTTTTATTTTATAATAATAAAAACAGGTAGTTATCTTTCTTCAAAGAAGTTTTTAATATCTATATTAAGAACTCTTGCTATACGATAGAGTATGGCAATACTGAATGTTTGGAATACTTTTTTAGATTCAATACTTGAAATTAAGCCTAAACTTACATCACATAGTTCTGCTAGTCTTTCCTGAGTGATTTTTCCGTATTCGTCTGCATATTTACTCTTATTATTTAATCTATAGTATTTTATATTTTTACTTACAACTTCATAGATATATCTATCGTAATCCTTTGTGTCTTTTTCTTCTTTATTTGTCATAATTTCTCACCTCTAATATATATTTTCTCACTTATAGTTTAACTATATTACTAATCTATAGTTAATAAAATATAAACTATAAGTAGGAATTTTCTTGACTTTTAGTATATAAGAGCTTATAATTTTAATATAAGTTAGAAATTTCTAATATAATTGATAGAAAGGATAATAAAGGAAGAGAAAAATGGAATTTAATAAGTTAGGGCATAATAATACTAAAAAAGTATTATTAGTTTTAGTTGTATTAGTAGCAATAACAACAACTATAGTTTCTTTAAGTTCAAGAGCAAAATATCATGTAACCAGTAGCGTTCAAATAGTAAAAGGTAAAGTATCATATCAACCATATGATTTTAAAATAGTGGAAATTAGAAAAGAAAATGATACTGGAGATTATGAACTAACAGATGAAGTACCAACAACAGGATATGAAATAAATGAAGAAGATAGTAAATGTATGATAGACGATAATACCAAAGATACAGGAGCAATATTAAAAACAATAAATGGAAATCATACATTTGCTAATTTAAAGAAAATGGATAAATGTACATTATATTTTAGTAAAGAAAAAACACCATCAGAAAAAACTTTAGCAAAATTACAATTAAAAAAAACTGGAGATTTACCTTCAACTGGGATAAGTAAAACAGCATGTGATAATGGAACAAATAGTGAAGCACATAGTGGTTCTAATTGTACATCACAAGATAAAGGAGTATATGAAACTGTTGATGATTATGGAAAGAGTTATGTATTCCGTGGAACGGTAGATAATAACTGGGTACATTTTGCAAATATGTATTGGAGAATCATCAGAATAAATGGCAATGGAACAATAAGGTTAATATATGCTGGAACACCAAAACCAAGTGAGGGAAAATGGGGTAACACAGGAGATAATGCTGCAATAAAGACAGTTTCAGGAGCAACAACAATTAATTTTAATGACTTTTATTCTGATAATAAATATGTAGGATACATGTTTGGAACGCAGAAAACGGGTAGGGCTAGTAATGAAAATAAATTAACAGTTAGTTATGAAGAAGCTCATCAAAACAATTATGATAGTACAATAAAAGAAGAAATAGATAAATGGTATATAGGAGATACAGGAATAAAAGAACAATACAGAAATAAAATAGATGTAGAAACAGGCTTTTGTAGTGATAGACAATTATCACCAGAAAATCATGGAAGTTATTTAGGAGTTTCTGAACAAACAGCAGGATATGCCAAAACGCCAACAGCATATGCGCCAGTACATAGAGTGTGGCAGAGTGGAAATGGTGAAAGTTGGGATACAACACAAGAACCAACATTGAAGTGTGGAAATAAAGAAAGAGATTTATTTACAGGACCAGATGCTCAAGGAACAACAGATAGTGAAGGTAATGAGATAAATGGAAATAATAAGTTAAAAACTCCAGTAGGTTTAATAACAAGTGATGAAGTAATCATGGCAGGGGGTTTAGCGGGAAATAACAACTATGGATACTGGTTGTATACAGGTCAATATTATTGGACTATGTCTCCATATTCTGGAAGCAGTAATGCTGTCGTGTTCTATGTTGGTTCATATGGTAATCTCCGTGGTGGGGCAGTTCACGACATGGCTGGTGTACGCCCAGTAATAAATCTGAAGTCAGATGTATCAATATCAGGAAATGGAACAAAAGATACTCCATACGAAGTCTCTTCTTAGCTATGGACAGTTTTAAAAATAATCAGTAAAAAAGAAGAAAGGATGATGATAAATTTCGACCAGTGATAAAAAAATAAAAAATAAATTGAAAAAATATTAAATTAAAACATGTAAAAAGAAATTTAATTAATAATAAAAAAATTAAATATCA
>CANRBQ010000021.1 GCA_947628905.1 uncultured Bacilli bacterium | reverse complement strand
ACAAAATAGGCTAAAGATATTCCTATTACTCCTATTAAAATACCTACTATTATAAATATTCTTTTATTCTTTTCCATTTACTTGACTCCTAACATAGTTATAATATAACTTTACATTTTTAATTATAGGCAAAATATAACTATATGTCAATAGTTAAAATATAACTATGTTATATTTTTATACAGAATGGAGTGATAAAAATGAACAGGTTAAAAGAAATTAGAGAAGATCATGACTTATATCAAAAAGAAATCGCTGATTTAATTCATATTAATCAATCTAATTATAGTAAATACGAATTAGAAAAAATAAATATTCCCATTGAAACTCTACATAAACTTGCAGACTACTATAATACTAGTATTGATTATTTATTATATCGAACTGATGAAAGAAAACCATATCCTAAAAGTATCTTAAAATAATCCATTTTAAAAGCATCCTCAAGATGCTTATTTTTTATTAACCTTCTTTATTTTCTTCTTCTTTTTATCTTCTTTTTTTAAATCTTTTCTAATTTTCTTTAATTGTTCTCTATATTTTTTCATAATCTCAAATGAATTATGATATTGTCTTTCTAAATCTGGAAAAGCCTTAAGTAATCTATTAGGAAAAGTTCTAAATCCTTCAATGGATTCTTTTAATTTCTTTTCAAAAATTATAGGTATCATTGCTAATTTTTCATTTTTAAGTTCTTCTACTATAATTATTCTATTGCGTAAATTATAAGCAACAATAGTAGAATAAATAACATCTATAACAAATATAATAAATGTTACTATTGCTATAACAGTCCAAACTTTTTCACTTACTAAACTAAATAAAAACCCTAACAAAGGCATAGCAAGATAAACTATAAATAAAGCTAATACTCCAAAAGCCATAGAATTTTTAAGACATATTCTTCCATTTAAATTATATGGTTTATCTGAATAATCCCACCATTTATTATGAAATATTTTCTCTAACATAAACGATGTAAAATACTCTAAAGCACTAGTTATAATTATTCCGAATACAAATACTACAATAGGATCATTATAATATCTTAAAAGACAAATAAGAATTAATAAAGCTCCAAACCCATAAACTGGAATAACTGGTCCTGATAAAAAACCCCTATTAACTAATTTTTTAGTTCCTAAATATATCCAAAATACTTCCAGAAAATATCCTACAAAAGAACATATAATAAATATTAAAAAACCATATACTAAAATATCTTTCATAACCTAACCTCTCTTTAATTATAACAAAATATTTTTAAATAAACTACTATTTTAACATATTTATTATTTTCTAACATATAATCTAATAGAAATTAGAAAGGATCTAAATATGATTAATAAACAAAATCTCTGGTTTATAACCCTTTTTTCTATTATTATGGTTTTAAGTATTTATTATTTAACTATGACAGATGATACTCTATCTACTCTTAAAGCAACTAAAACTACCGAAGAAAAAAGTGAAGTAGTTATCTCAGAAAGTGACACTATAATTGCTCTAAAAGTCGCTGGTGAAGAAGAAATGGTTAGTAAAATTGAAGAATTAGAAAATATTTTACTTGATGATACTGCTACTTTAGAAGAAAAAAATGATGCCTATGAAAAATTACAAGCTATAAATAAAAATGAAGGTATCAAAGAAACTATAGAAAAATTAATAAAAGAAGAATATAAATTAAATTCATATGTAAATATTGAAGGTAATACTATTAAAGTTACAATTGCTTCTAAAACTCATGATACTAAACTAGCTAATAATATTATTAGAAGTATTCAAAATTTATATGATAAAGATAAATATATAACTGTTAAATTTGATAATTAGGCCCTTTATTTAACCAATTATACCTTTCTTTCATAAAATACACTAGATACATCATAAATGTGAAAGGAAGGTATATATGAAAAGAAGTATTTTGACTAAAAGAGAACAAGAAATATTTAATTTATTAGTAAAAAACCAATCAACTAAAGATATAGCAACCACCTTAAAAATAAGTGAAAAAACTGTTCGTAATCACATTTCTAATGCCATGCAAAAACTAGAAGTTAAAGGACGAGCCGGAGCAGTTGTAGAATTACTTAAATTAGGCGAAATAACTTTATAATTTAATCTCCTTTATGGAGATTTTTTAAATATTAAATAAAATATAACATATATATTAATAGGTGAATATTATGCTTAAAAGATGTTTAAAAAGAAGAATAATGGTTTATTCTCTAGCTTTAATAATTGTAACTATATTATACTTTTTTCCCAGTACTAACCTTGAAAACTTTAAAACAAGTACTAATTATATAGATATTAATAAAACCCCTATTTATTTACTTAATAAAGATAATTATGTTATTAGAACTTCATTTATAGCAAGTGAAAAAGAAACTATTTCTAAAATAAAAGAACTAATTACCAATTTAACTATTAGTAATAAAAAAAATGAAACAATCCCCCCAAATTTCCAACCAATAATTCCCCAAAATACTCGCCTATTAAGTATTTCTTTAGATAATGGTTTATTAAAAATTAATTTTTCTAAAGAATTTTTAAATGTATCTAAAGATAAAGAAGAAAAACTTATTGAATCTTTAATATATACTTTAACTGAATTAAAAGAAGTTAAAGAAATAATGCTTTTTATAGAAGATAATAAATTAGAAATACTTCCTCAAACAAAAATTAAACTTCCTAATACATTAAATCGTAATTTTGGTATTAATAAAGTTTATGATATTACTACTATTAAAGATTCTAGTAAAACAACTATTTATTATATTGGTAAAGAAAATAATCTAACTTATTATATACCTGTAACTAAAATTGCTAATAAAAATAATAATAAAATAGAAATTATAATTGAAGAATTAAAAAGTAGTCCCATTTATGAGACTAACTTAATAAGTTATCTAGCATCAAGTGTTGAACTTTTAAATTATGAAACTTTAGAAAATCAAATATCTCTAAGTTTTAATAATAAAATATTTGACTTAAATGATAATAATATATCAGAAGAAGTAAAATATTCTATTGCTCTATCTATTAAAGATACTTTAAATATTGATAATATAATTTTTAAAGTTAATGATCAAATAATTGCTACTTTTAAAGAAATTTAATCTTCTGTAACTTTTACAAATCTAATACTATTTAAAGTTTGTTTATTAATAGGTTTATCATATATATCTGTTTCTACTTTTGATATTTCTTCAACATATTGATATCCTGCGATTACTTTTCCAAAAGCCGCATATTTTCCATCTAAATAACCAAGACTATCATTATCATTTACACATATAAAAAACTGACTACTAGCACTATCCATATCATCTGATCTAGCCATTGAAATTACTCCCTTATCATGTTTTAAATTATTTTCTATACCATTATCTTTAAACTCTCCTTTAATTTTTTCACTAGCACCACCCATTCCAGTTCCTTCTGGATCTCCAGTTTGAATCATAAAATCTGCAATAACTCGATGAAAAATCATATCATCATAAAACTTTTCTCCTACCAACTTTTTAAAATTTTCAACAGTAATCGGAGCAATATCAGGATATAACTCTACTAAAATAACTTTATCTTTATTTACAACTAACTTAACATAATTAGTTGTTTCTTCTGTCTCTTCATAAGAATAATCTTCAATTTTACCATTAGTCATATCTTTATCACCACATCCTACCATAAAAAATACACATCCTACAATTATTAAACTAATCTTCAAAAACTTTTTAATCATTATCTAACCTCACTAATATTATTATACAACGAATATTATTATTTGTAAATTATTCCAAGAAAAAACCCTTAAATTTAAGGGTAATATTTAAAATGGTGACTCCGGAGCGATTCGAACGCTCGACCGATCGCTTAGAAGGCGATTGCTCTATCCAGCTGAGCTACGGAGTCATAACTAGCTAATAAACATTATATCTTATTTTAAAGAATAATTCAAGTCTTTTTTATTCCCTTATTATTATTCACTAAGTATCCCAAATTATACTAAATTTATCGACTCTTCCCCTCTTTTACCTCTTCTTTTATTTCTATCTCTTGTATTAATCTTAAATCTACTATTTTAGTTCTAATTTCATTTTCTAAAATCTTTAATTTTTTTAAAAATTTCTCTATTTCTTTTTTACTTAAAAACTTATCATATCTTCTAATCATAATTGATCTTAAACGTGCAATTTCATCTAAAGCCTGCATTAAAGCTCCTTCTGATGAGTCATCATCTTTTTGCAATATAAATAAATATAATTCTAATATTTTCTTATATTTTTTATTAAATCCATACGCTACCAAATAATAAATTATCTCTGGATTAACAATCATCATTTCACTTACTTCTAATTTATTTTTTACTTTTGGTACATATCTAAACCCTTTAAGTTGTCCTAATGGTTCATCTAATTCTAAATACTTATCTATTTTTTTTATTGCAAAACTTCTCATTTAACTCACCTACTTTAATAAATCTGGTCTCTTTTCTTTTGTAACTCTTATTTTCTCTTCTTCTCTATATGCCTCAATCTTAGCATGATCTCCACTTAATAATATATCAGGCACTAAATATCCTCTAAAATCACGAGGTTTAGTATACATAGGATAATCAAGTAAATTATTCTTAAATGAATCATTCATAAAAGAATCTTCTTTTATAACCCCTGGAATAAACCTTGCTAAAGCATCAACTACCACCATCGCTGGTAATTCCCCACCAGTTAAAACATAATCTCCAATGCTTATTTCTCCATCCACAAAATTAAGTATTCGCTCATCAAAACCCTCATAATGTCCACACACTAATATTAAATGTTTTGTTTTTTTAACTATATCATTTGCCAATTTATCACTAAATATTTTCCCTTGAGGAGTAAGCAAATAAACTAAAGACTCTTCATCTTTTACTGCTTCAATTGCTCTTACGACTGGTTCACACATAAGAACCATACCCGCGCCACCCCCATAAGGTGTATCATCAACTTGTCCATTCTTAAGTAAAGTATAATCTCTAATATTAATAATATTAATTTCTAAAAGTTTATTATTAATTGCTCTTTTAATTATACTCTCATTTATATATGCTTCAATAACTTTAGGAAACAAAGTTAAAATATCAAATCTCAAAGAAACTCACCTACTCTCGGAACACTTATCTCTTTTTTATTTTTATTAATTTCTTTTATAAATTCATCTATATAAGGAATATAATAATTTTTATTATTATATTCTATATATAAAAGTATATTATTTTTAGTTTTATAAATATCTTTTACTTGTCCATAATATCTATCTTCATTTACAATATTAAAACCTATCATTTCTTCTAATAAAACTTCATCTTTATCTAATTCTAAATCTTCTTTTAAAATATATACTCCTAATCCCTTATATTTTAAAACTTCATCTATATTATCTATTCCCTTTAATGTTACCATATCATATTGTTGATGCTTTCTATAAGTATTTATTATCTCTTTAATTTTATCTTTCCCAATATAAATATTAAAATTAGGCTTAAATACTAAATCTTTTTTTAAAAAATCACTAATAATCTTTATTTCTCCCTTAAGTCCATGAGTATTAGTTATTTTCCCAAGATAGATATACCCCATATTAATTTTTCCTTTCTAAAAACCCAATTAATTCTTTCTAGCCCTATTATACTTTATTTTACAAAGTTTGACAATTAAATTTTCCTATTCATCTCATAAAAAATTATACTGGCCGCGACACTAGCATTTAAACTCTCACAATTATCACTAATAGGAATATTAATTAAAAAATCACACTTATCTTCTAACTCTTTACGCATTCCTTTTCCTTCATTACCAATTATAATTGCACTCTTTTCTTTAAAAGATATATCTTTAAGTTTATTCCCATTTTTAACATTAGTTCCATATATATTATAATTATTTTCTTTTAATTCTTTAATAACATCTTCTAATTTATCTCTTCTAAAGTTTAATTTAAAAAGCATTCCTTCACTAGCTCTAATAACTTTATCATTATATAAATCCACTGTCTCATTACTTAAAATAATAGTTTTAATATTAAAAGCTAAAGCACTTCTAATAATTGTTCCTAAATTACCTGGATCTTGAATATTATCTAATAAACAAACATTACCTTCAATTTTATCATTTGTACTTTTTTTAACAACCGCGATAACATTAGTTCCACTTACTTGTTTGGATATTTTCTTAATTATTCCTGATGTTACTAAATAAAAAGGAATTCCCTCTTTTTTAAAAGCTTCATCTGTACTAATAATTTCTTTTACTCTATTAACTTTTAAAGCTTCATTTAAAAGATGATCTCCCTCAATTAAAAACTCCTTATTTATATCTCTATATTTCTTTTCTTGTAATTTAATCCATTCTTTAACTTTTATATTATTTAAACTTTCTATTTTCATTAACTTCTTAACTCCTTCCGTGCTTCTTTATAATTAGGATAATATATACTTACCATTTGCCAAAATTCTTTCCTATGATCATGATGATAAAAATGACACATCTCATGAATAATAACATAACGAAGTAAATATTTAGGATATTTAATTAATTCTGAATTTAAAGTAATAGTCATATTCTTATAATTACAAACACCCCATCTTGTTTTCATTTTTCTTATTTTTAATTTAAAATCTGGTGTTTTAATTATTTCTCTTAACTTACTTACTTCATCATTAAATATATCTTCTGTTTGTTCTTTAATAAATTTATTTAATACTTTTTCATTTTTACAAAATATATTACCATCTTTAAATTCTAAATAATTATCTTCTTCTAAAATTATATTATATTTATTACCTAAATACCAAAACTCACTATCTTTTTCTTGTCTAACTTGTACTTTATTTAGCATTTTACTAAGAGATTTAGCATTTTTATAAATTAACTTTTCTATTTCTTTTTCACTTACTAATCTATTTGCCGTGACTACCAAATTAAGTTCTTCATCAAACCTAAAATAAATATTTTTATTTTTCTTTCTTATTATTTTTACTTTAACTAATTTATTTTCTAAATATACTTCCATATACCCACCTAATAATTATTAAATTCTTTTCTAATCCAAGCCATAATAACTCTAACTATATATTCTACTTCTACATCTGTTAACTCTCTATTTTTGTTTATTTTATGCCATTTAAATAAACAACCCCGACAACAAGTCCCTGTCGCATGTTGCGCCACAAAAACAGGATGTCCTTTCCATGGTGTTTGCTTCCCATCATTAGGAATAACCGCTGGTTTTAATCTTTTATTAATAAAATCATAAGCATGTTCTTCCATTTTACTTAATCCTTTATCTTTTATATATTGTATATCTTTTTCTTTTAAATGAAAAGAAGCTCGAAACTTTGATTTAGCTAACTTACTTAAAATTTCTTGCTCCATTATTTATCACCCTACTTTATTCAATTATACTCCTCGAACAAATATATGTCAAATGTTATTTAATTCTCTCTAACTTCATCTCTTTTTTATTATTTTCATTTAAAAGTTCATCTAAAATCTTCTCCAATTCTCGCGAACAATTTATCTCTCTATTCTTACTTTTTAAATTATTTAATCCTTCATATAGCAAATTATATTGTTCTTTAATAGCTAAACTTTTTACATAATTACTTGCATCTATAATATTTATTTTATTATCAATATAAGTAAACCAAATAGTTAAGTATTTATCATTCTTTGGAATACTAATAAAATATTTATCATTTAAACTCTCTTTTTCCTCTATTTCTTTAACATTTATTTTAAGTAAATCTCCATAACATTCCCTTAAAAAATATATATAATCATCTATCTCATTATCTAAGTTAAATATACTTTTTAAATTACTAATAATACCCACGACAGGAACATAACTAAGCCAAAGATTACATTTTAACTCTGAAATAAGCCTATAAGTTAAAGCTTCCATAATTAATTCACCACGTGTATCAAAAACAATATTATTTTCCTCATAAAATATTTGTAAACGATCTAAAACTTTATTTTCTATATAATTTTCTAATTTAATATTAATAAGAAGTAACAAATTATAACTAATAAAAAGCAAAACAACAACTAACTCCCAAGTCATAAAAACCTCCAAATACCCTTTATAGTATACTCACTTTAATATTTATTGCAAGTATATTTTGTAATTTAAAAAGACCTTCATTTAAAAGTCTTAATTTTTTTCTTTAATATACTTAATATTAAACTTATCTAAATCACTTACTTTAATATAACCCCTTTTAAAAGCTTGTTTAATATTTTCTTTTTCTCCATTTTTATAACTAACTATAACATATTCACTTTTATTAAAACAATCTAAATAATATGTATAAGATCTATCTTTATATATTTCTTCTAAAGAATCTAAACAAAGAAAATCTTCTATTTCTTTAGATGTATCAACAATATTTTCTATTTTATAATATTCTTCTGGTATTTCTACTTTTATACATAAATCTAAATTAACATTAATACTATCTAAAAATTCTTTTAAAAATTTATTATTTATATCTGTATAATATTCTTCATTCTTTCCTGTATTAATTACATAAGTTTTATCACTAGGTCTTTTTATTGAATTAAATATTTTAGTTATATCATATTGATAAGTTCCTACCATAGGATCAGCATATCTATAATCTACTTCATTTACTTCTTCTAAAGATCCATTTAAATTAGTATCATAATATTTATATGTTCCATCTTTATAAACCTCAAGTTTAACAGTATCACATTTAATATCTCTATTTTTAATTTGAAAAAGTAAACCACTACCTATATTTTCTAATTCTTCTAAACTTACTCCATCTGAAAATAAATATGTCTCTTTAAATTCTTTATTCATAAAACATACCAATATTCCCATGATTATTAATAAAACTATAGATCCAATCCAAAACCCTTTATTATCAACCAATTTCTTCATATATACTCCTAACCAACTCTATAATGTCCTATAATTTTATAATGCTCTAAAATATCTTCTTCATAATTTGTTTGTTTAGAACTCATATGATGATAAACAAAAGAAATACCTTTGCTATTCCGATGCTCCGATACTATTCCAATATGATTCTTAAATACAACAATATCTCCACCTTGCCATTCATCTAATTTATTAATATCTAAAGTTAAACTAATAGCATTATGTTTAAAATAAGTATTTAAATTATTAACTCTTCTAAAATCAATATTCTTATCAACAATTTCTATATTATATTCTTCTCTATTATTTTTAATATCTTCATTTACTAATTCTTTTAAATCATAACCCGCCCCTAAAAGGCCAAACGCAACTACATCTGTACATACCCCATAATTATCATCAGGATAACCTGTCCCATAATATTTACTTTTATATTTTGGTTTAGTATCTAAATAAGCCTTAACAGTTTCTAATATATCCGTCTGATCATCAATTCCATCATTATCTTTATCTATTTTACTTTTATATGTTTCTATCTTAAAATATTCATTTGTATATTTTTTATGAGAAATAATATTAAAATAATATAACAAATACAAAACTATCCCCAAAATTAAAGCTAAAATAATTATTAAAAAAGTCTTCTTTTTCATTACTTCTCCTTTAATTTAGTATATCATATAGTCTCTAATAAAACAAGATAACCCAAATTTACTTGACAAAGACTAATCTAAGAACCTTTAAAACTATTTTCATAAATATCTAAAAATCCTGAAACAGAAAAAGCTTCATCACGCTCTTCTTTAGTCCCAGAAGTTACTTGACATCCATAAATTCCATACATTTCATAATTAAATTGATTAAATGGTGCTAAATTAAATTCTTTTTGAATCAATTTTATTCCTTTTCGATTATTTTTCTTAATATATTTAAAAGCTTCTTTAGGATTTTTAAACACTGCAAAACCATATTTATTCGCCCCAATTGCTAGCTCTTTTTCTTTATAATTATCTAAATTAACATTCCCTTTTATATTTCCTGTCCCAGGAATATATTCTTGAGTATATGGATATTTAGGTATATATATAATATAAGAAAATATAATATATAAAACTATAAATACTAACAATATAACACTTATTATTCCTATTTTAAGTTTATGCTTTCTTAAATATTCAAATAATTTTTTCATCTAATCACCCACTTAATTGTCCATATTATAGCATATCTCCCCCAAAAGAAAAATAATCTATTTAAACTCCTGTCAATTTTTTGTAAATCCAATATAATATAAAAAAATTATGAATAGATTTAATTCCATTCATAATTAAATTATTATTGTTTAGGCTTTATAACTTCTAATCCACCCATATAAGGACGCAATACTGCAGGAACTGTTACACTACCATCTTCATTATAATTATTTTCTAGTAACGCTATTAAACCTCTAGGTGTTGCAACTACAGTATTGTTTAAAGTATGAACATAATACGTTCCATTATCACCTTTAGCTCTAATACCTAAACGTCTTGCTTGAGCTGCTCCTAAATTAGAACAACTACAAACTTCAAAATACTTTTGTTGTCTAGGACTCCAAGCTTCTATATCACAAGACTTAACTTTTAAATCGGCTAAATCTCCACTGCAACATTCAAGTTGTCTAACTGGAATATTAAAGTTTCTAAATATTTCTACGCTATAACGCCACATTTTTTCATAATATTCCATAGATTCTTCTGGTTCACAAATAACAATCATTTCTTGTTTTTCAAATTGATGTACTCGGTATAATCCTCTTTCTTCTAATCCATGTGAACCTCCTTCTTTTCTAAAACAAGGAGAATAAGAAGTCATTCTTACAGGAAGATCACTTTTCTTTAATATTTGATCTTTAAACTTACCAATCATTGAATGTTCACTTGTTCCAATCAAATATAAATCTTCCCCTTCAATTTTATACATCATCGCTTGCATTTCTGGAAAAGACATAACTCCTTCTACTACATCCCCATGAATCATAAATGGAGGTATCGCATACGTAAACCCTTTATCAATCATAAAATCTCTTGCATAAGCAAGCATTGCCTCATGAAGTCTTGCAATATCCCCCATTAAATAATAAAATCCTTCTCCACTAGTTCTTCCTGCTGCTTCCTTATCCATACCATTAAATTTAGCAATTATATCAGCATGATATGGTATTTCATAACTTGGAACTTTAGCCTCTCCAAATCTTTCTACTTCTACATTTTCTGAATCATCTTTCCCAATAGGTACAGATTCATCAATAATTTGAGGAATAACCATCATTTTATTTTTAATTTCTTCATTTATTTTTATCTCTTCTTCTTCAATAGAAACTAATAATTCATTTATCTCTGCTACTCTTTTTTTCTTTGTTTCTGCTTCTTCTTTTTTTTGTTCTCGCATTAACTGACCAATTTCCCCACTTACAGTATTCTTTTCACTTCTAAGATTATCTCCCTTTTGTTTTAACTCTCTAACTTTTTTATCAAGTTCATAAACTTCATCTACTAAAGGTATTTTCTCATCTTGAAACTTCTTTTTAATGTTTTCCTTAACTAAATCTTTCTGTTCTCTAATTAATTTAATATCAATCATTTTAACTCACCTTTCCTAAAAAATAAAAACCACAAAACTGCCCAGGAGCATATTCTGCGGTACCATCCTTTTTTCTAACTCTAAATCATTAACGCTGATTAAACGTGAACTATTAATTCCACTAAAGAAGTAGATTTCATATATCATTTTAATTCATTTCCACCAACCATGAACTCTCTATTTAAAATAAATATACTACTTATCTTCTCTAAAACGCTTTCCACTTATAGTTTACCACATTTAATATAAATATACAACCAAAAAAGCATAAAACTATGCTCTAACTAAATTTAAACTTTCTGTATAATCATGATATGCTTTATCAATAGTAATATTATTATCTTTATTTTTAGCACTTATATAATATTCAATAAAAGCAATAACTTCATAAGGAAAAATATTAACTATATCTTCATTTATTGCAATATTATCCTTTTCTCTTTTATATACTGGTATTCCTTTTAAATCATCAACAAGTAATGCTGATGTTAAAACCCCTATTTCTTTATTTAAAGAAACATTATTTCCATCTTTGCGATACATTGACATAACTGTAATATCTTTATCTGTTCCAAAATTTAAACGTTCATTTACCATTGTCTTTAATTTAGTTCCATCAATTGTATTATTTAATAAAACAAAATCTTGAGGCACAAGTAAAGTTCTTACTCCGTATCTTATAGTTCGATAATAAATTCCAAACTTATCTAAAATTTTAATTGTATCTGCCACATTTAACCAAGCACAATCAATGGCATTTCTAATCATTTTTTCTCTTTCAATTCTAAGTTTTACTCTTTCATTATATAAAGCTTTTAAAACAAAACGCACAACATTTTCTCTAGGTGTACTTAAAACCGTAATATTTCCTGGATAATATGCTTCCATAAATTTTCTTAAATAAGCTTCATTTTCTTCAGATATTTGTTTCATATTTTGTAAATAATAATTATATTCATTTTGTAAATCTGCTATTTTTTGATTAATTTCTTCAATTTCCATATACATAGAGTATCCCCCTCTTTTTAAATGACGGGGCTTATTCTAACACAAAATAATTATTTTGTCAAACTGAAATTTTCCTCTTTATTATTAGCACTTAAATAACTACTATAACTATTAACTAAATTTATATCTTTTTTACGATATTTTAAATTTATATAATAAATAAAAAATTCTTGTAATTTTAAATCTTTCAAACTATCTATTAAAACATTTAAACTTAAAATATTATTAACATATTGATATAAATAAATATATTCATCTTTAATATTAATATTATAATTAAACTTATTTAAAATAAGTTCTAATTCTTCTTTTTTAACTTTTGCTAACTTTTCAATTAAACATCCTACACTATTTCTAGCTATCTCCAAAAACTCTTTTTCTTTCTTTAACTCTTCAATCCCTGCATTACTTTTTCTTACAAAATGAATTAATTTATTAGATATTAATTTATTATAACAAGCATAATCCATTTCTTTTAAATAATCTTCTATTTCTTCATGCTCAGGCATACTATTATAATATTTACCAATAATATCAGGCATATTAATTTGATAATTTAATAGGTAATCTTGCATTTTTAAAATTTCACAATTAATAGAATTATATACTTTAAATATATCTTGCATTTAATCACCTCTAACCAATAATATAGTATATTATAAATAAAAAAACAAGAAAAATTATTTACTTAGTATCATTTTTCTTAACTAAATATATCTTATCATGCTTATAAAAAGCATAAAAAACATCTTTTAACTCTAAATTCTTTTTAAGTAATTCTTTTTCCAACCATAACTTAGTTTTATGAATATACTTTAAAGCTTTAACTTGAACATTTCCATCAACAATTAAAGGCATTGGATAAGCACTTTTTAATTTAAAGAAATTATATTTAAAAATAGATAACTTTCCATTTGGTTCTAAAAAAGCATACTCAACATCTTCTACATTTCTAATTTCTTTTTGTCTTAAACTTAAAAGTAAATCATCCATATTATATCTTTGTTTAACCATTTCATGATAATTAATTTTCCCATTAACAATTATAAGTGAAGGTTTCCCTCCAAATATAGTTCTAAACGTTCTTGACTTAACTGAAATATACGCTAAAATAAGTTCTAAAATTACTAATAAACTAATAGGCATAATTGTAAGAAATATTGAATCATTAATATTTTCTATACTTATTGCTACTAATTCCGCAATTAATATAGAAACAATAAGATCTATTATTCCTAGTTGTCCTATTTCTCTTTTTCCCATAATTCGATAAGCTAAAGTTATAAAAAAGTAAAAAAATAAAGTTCTAAAAACTACATTAAATAATTGCATACTATCACCATATATATTATGAGTTTAATCATATATTTTTAATCATCGAATATATATTATTAGGTGATTTTTTAATGAAAATATTAGATTATCTAAAATTTATTTCTCTATTTTTTCTTTTAATTATTGTTATTTCTTTTATAACTACTTTAATTAATTTAACTAGTATAAATAGTATAATATTAACTAAAATATCTATTATACTAACGGCTATTTCTTTCTTTATTATAAGTACTATTGCTAGTCCTAAAAGTAAAGATAAAGGTTATATACTAGGAATAAAACTAGGTTTAATTATGATAATTTTTTTAATACTTATCAATTTAATTTTCTTTCAAAGTAAAATTAATATAGATCGTATAATATATTATTTAATATTATTATCCAGTAGTATTCTAGGTGGTTCTTTTGGTAAAAATCTAAAATTAAAAAAATTAGCTCGTTAAACTAACTTTTAAATTATCTATATTTACATTTGATTCTTCTCCATAATATTCTTTATTTAAAGGATTAACTAATTTATCTTTTATATATCCATTATCATATAATTCTTTAAGAGTAATAACATTATTTTTACAAACATTAGCTTTATAACATATTTTAGCTTGATATATAAATTCATTCTCTACTACTCTAATTAAATTATCATTATGCATTTTATATACTTTATATATCGTTGGTAAAATAATCATCCCCATAATAACAAATACAGTTAATATAATAGCCTTTTTATTCATTTATTCCTCCATAATAATCTTTTACAAATTGTTCTTTAAATTCTAAAAGTCTATCTTCTTTTATAGCTTCTCTTATATCTTCCATTAATCTTATTAAAAATCTTATATTATGAATTGATAAAAGTCTTGCTCCTAAAGTTTCATTTGCCGTAATTAAATGTCTAATATATGCTTTAGTATAATTTTTACAAGCATAACAATCACAAGCATCATCAACTGGAGTAAAATCTTTTTTATATTTAGCATTCTTAATATTTATTTTTCCCTTTAAAGTAAAGGCATGTCCATGCCTTGCTAATCTTGTTGGTAAAACACAATCAAATATATCTATTCCTCTTATAACGCCTTCAATTAAATCTATTGGTTCCCCGACCCCCATTAAATAACGAATCTTATCTTCAGGTAAATATGGAATAGAATATTCTATCGCATGATACATGTCTTCCTTTGATTCTCCATCATTAGCTACTCCCCCAATACTATAACCATCAAAATCTAATTTAACAGTTTCTTCTGCAGAAAGTTTTCTTAAATCTTTATATGCCCCACCTTGAACTATTCCAAAAAGCATTTGTTGCTCATTTTTATGAGCTTCTTTTCCTCTTTTAGCCCATCTAATTGTTCTTTTAACACTTTTTTCCATATATTCATAAGTAGCTGACGCCGGTGGACATTCATCAAAAGACATTGCAATATCACTATCTAATTTATTTTGAATTTCAATTGATTTTTCTGGAGTAAGCATTAATTTATCTCCATTTAAATGACTTTTAAAAGTTACTCCTTCTTCAGTTATATCTCTAGGATTAGCAAGTGAAAAAACTTGAAAACCTCCACTATCAGTTAAAATAGGTCCATCATAATTCATAAACTTATGTAACCCACCAGCTTCTTTTACTATATCTTCCCCTGGTCTAAGCCACAAATGATAAGTATTAGCTAAAATTATTCCCGAATTAACTTCTTTTAATTCTTCTGGTGTTAAAGTCTTAACTGTTGCCAAAGTACCCACTGGCATAAACATTGGTGTCATATATTTTTTATCATTATATATAAAAGAACCTAAACGTGCTTTAGTATGAGCTTCTTTTTTTTCTAAGTTATATTTAAATTTCATTTTTACATCACCTATTTAATTATATCTTTTATCCTAAAAAATAGCAATCAAAAAGAGGAATTAATCCTCACTACAAATTATCCCTTTATTACTTATAAATTCTTTAGCAGTTATTTTCTTAGTTTGTTTTTTACTAAACTTTCCATCTTTAAGAGTATATGTATAATAACCCTCTACAACTTTATCACTATCTGCTAAACAAATACTAACATTATTATAAGTATAATCTCCAACTAATTTTGATGCATAAACTTCAATAGTATTATCTTTATAAGTTATAAAATCTGTATAATCTTTAATAAGCATATCGTCATCATCTATATCATGCTCTTTTAAAATTACATTTCCTGCAGTATCTATCGCATAAAGAGTAGTAGTTCTTCCCACATCACCATCTGTTAAAGTAAACACAATATAATCATCCATAACTTTAAAATTTAAAAATATTTGATAATCTAAATTCATAACATCTTCTAAATCAAGATTATCTCTTTTATAAAACTCATTTCCATTTATTTTAGCTACAAAAGTTTTAGGATATCCATTATCTTTAATATCTTTAAATTCAAAAGTAAGCTTTTGTTTTTCCCCATTAACTTCTAGTATTTTTTCACAATAAACTGCATTAGCATTTTCACAATCATCTACTACAAAGTAATTTTCAGGTACTCTTACTCTTTTCCCTTCTAGTCTTAAATGTGAATCATCATAATGATGTGTACTAGCATAAATAATTAAACTAATAAGCAATAAACTAACTACAACAACTCCCACGATTTTAATTTTTTTCATATTTACCTCCCTTAATATGATTATAATTAAGTTTTTTTAATTTAGCAAGTATTTTTCCTATTTTCGAGGATGAGTTTTATTATAAACTTCCTTTAAACGTTCACTACTAACATGAGTATATATCTGTGTAGTACTAAGTGATTCATGCCCTAAAAGCTCTCCTACTGATCTTATATCCGCGCCATTATTTAATAAATCTGTTGCAAAAGTATGTCTAAAAGTATGAGGTGTAACTTTATTTTTAAGTCCATTTTTAAGTGCATATTTTTTTATAATTAATTCTACACTTCTAGAAGATAAAGGTTTCCCCCTTTTACTTACTATTAAATATTCACTTTTATTTCCCTCTAAAATATTAATCCTTGCTTTTTTTAAATAAGCATCCATTATTTCTTTAGGACAAGCCTTAAAATAAAGAACTCTCTCTTTACTTCCCTTACCCATAACTCTTAAACTACCATCACTAAAATTTAAATCTGAAATCTTAAGAGAAAGTAATTCACTAACCCTTAAACCTGTCGCATACAAAAATTCCATTATAAAATTATTTCTAATATCTAAATCATTATCTAAATTATCTTCATTAATAATTATTTTAATTTCTGATTCTTTTAAAAAATTAGGTAACTTTCTTGCTACTTTAGGATTCTTTAAATTAACAAAAGGATTAGTATCTATTAAACAAATTTCTGTTAAATAACTATAAAAAGTTCTAAGAGTACTTAAATGTAAAGAAGTAGTCTTATTATCATATTTTTCTTTAATTAAATAAGCTTTATATTTTTGAGCATCTTCACTTGTCATATATCTAAAATCAAGATTATTAATTTTTAAATACTCTCCATAAAGCTTTAATACTTGCAAATATGTATCTCCTGTTTTAACTGCATAATTAAGTTCATCTAATAAATATTCTTTAAAAGATAAAACATAACTTTCATAACTATTTTTCATACAAATAAAAATATAACTTTCTTCTAACCATATAAGGCAAACTATTAATTACTCTCATATACTCTTCTTCATTAACTGGATTCTTTAATCCATCTAACTCTCCATCTACTTTATTATTTAAAAAATTATATATCTTATTTCTAAAATTCTTATCATTAAAATTATCTTTAATAAATCCCTTTAAATCATATAATTTATCTTTAGTTAAAACATCTGTCTTTCTAACATCATTCTTTTCATAATAAATTACCACCAAAGGCATCTTATCATCTATATCTAATAAATTATCATCTATTATAGCTTTTCTAATTTCTTCTTCTCTAAATTTTAAAGTAAAATTATCTAAACTTAATATATCATAATTAACAACATCTTTAGCAATACTTAATTCACCTAAATTAATTGGAAAATAATTATTAGGCTTAATTTCAACTGCAAGATAATATTTATTCTCCATAAAACCACTCCTTGTATCCTAAGTATATCACAAAAATCCTTCATTGACAAATATAAGAACTATAAAAAATTGAAAAAGCCTTGACTTTAATATTATAAAATGATATATTTGTTATGCGACATTAAATGGACCTCTAGCTCAGTTGGTTAGAGCATCCGGCTCATAACCGGGCGGTCGTAGGTTCGAGTCCTACGAGGTCC
>CANRBQ010000020.1 GCA_947628905.1 uncultured Bacilli bacterium | reverse complement strand
TCTTTAACTAATAGTATTATAAATCAAATTAAAAGACAAATAAGTAAAAATTATACCTATTTGTCAACAGTCTGAGATGACTAAATTTTAAAGTCATCTATTATTTCGTCATCCATATCTTTACCATCAAAAAATAATTTTAATTTAAACTTATGAATTCTTGCAATAATATTAGTAGGAAAACGCCTAATAATCGCATTTTCTAAACTAGTATTTTTATTATAATAATTTTTCGCTGCACATAACTTCTCATCTAATCTTCTAATCTTTTCTAATTCTTGATTTAATTCTTCATCATCATCTAACCCTAAATCTCCTTGCATTTTTAAAATAATTGTAAAACCTTCATTAAGTTTTCTATCCATATCAAAATTTGATATATTCATTTCATTAAGTTTTTCATACTCTTTAAAATAATTTTTATTTTCTTTCATGTTTTTCTTTAAACTATTACTAATTCTAATTAAACTATCATATTTAATTCTTAAATTCTCATCAATTATACTTTCAGCTTCATTAACTTTAGTTTTTAAATCATTAAGTCTATTAAAAGCTGTAATATAAAAAATACCTCCTAAAGATAAAATAATTATTATAATTAATAAAATAGATATCCAAAGCATAAAAATCACCTTAACATAAGTATAACATAAAAATTCTTAAAAAAAAATTCTAAAAATAACCCTTTACAAAAATATCTTAAATACTATCTATTAATTATTAATTATGATACAATTATTATGGTGATAATATGAAAATTAAAAAATTAGTTTTAGGACCATTACATACTAATTGTTATTTAGTAATAAAAGAAAATAATTGTCTAATAATAGATCCTGCAAGTGGTGCAAGTACTATTATTGAGGCTTGTAAAGAATATCAAGTAAAAGGAATATTAGTAACCCATCATCATTTTGATCATATTGGTGCTCTAAATGAATTAGAAAAATATTATAATTTAAAACATAATACTTTTAATGATAATTTTGGTTATGAGATAATAAAAACGCCAGGCCATGCCAGTGATTCTTTAACCTTTTATTTTAAAGAAGAAAAAGTAATGTTTACTGGTGATTTTATTTTTTATCATACCTGTGGTCGTTGTGATTTAGAAACTTCAAGTATTAAAGATATGTTAAATAGTTTAGAAAAAATCAAACAATTTCCAGATGATATAGTTGTTTATCCAGGTCATGGCAAATCTACAACTTTAGGAGAAGAAAAACCTTTATTTATTAGATATTTTAATTAATTTAAAAACGTATCACTTTTAATACGTTTTTTCAGAGTAATCATGATTATAGTTTATTCTTTCTTCAAAAGTCACAAAATTTAAATATATCATTCTAAGTAGCCACCAATCTCCCGTTTTAGGATCACTCATAATTAGATGATCACGACCAGCTTCTTCTACTATTCCTTCATAAGTTTTATCTCGCCATTCATTAGAATCAGGATAAGAAAAATAAGCTTTAACTTTTTTTCCTTTATTAAGTCTTAAAATATTTTCAATATAACTTTGCTCCATTGGTAAACTTGTAGTATTACTAAAATTAATATTTCCTGGAGGGCTTTCTAATGTTGAAATATTATTATTTGTAGGAAAAGTAGGATTACTAAAAAAATTACCATTCATATGTATCCACCTCTTTAAATTTATATGATTAATTTTCTAATTTATGTTGACATTTACTTAAAATAACTTTATTATTTAAATAGAAAGTAGGCAAATAAATGGACCTCAAAAAAATATTAAAAATAGTTACTAATAAAAATCGTATTCCTCGTACTTGTTTTATGATTTTAGGTATTTTTTTACTTGCTTTAAATTATAATTTATTCTTTGTTCGAAATAATTTAGTAATCGGAGGAACAAGTGGCTTAGCAATAGTTTTTAATGAATTATTTGGTTGGAATAATCAAATATTTATTTATATAACTAGTTTTCTTCTTTTAATTATTAGTTTTTTAGTTTTAGGTGTAAAAAAAACTAAACCCGCGGTTATTGGAAGTATTCTATATCCTCTTATGATTACTTTTACTACTCCTTTAAGTGATTTACTAGCTAAATACATAGTTTTTGAAGATTATATTACTACTATCGCTTGTACAAGTATTTTTTATGGCTTTGCCAGTGGTCTTATTTATAAAATGGGCTATAACACTGGAGGATCAGATATTATTATGAATATAATGGTTAAATATTTACATATGCCTGAAGGGCGCGCTACATTCATTAGTAATCTAGTTATTATTTTATTCGGAGGTATTGTATTAGGTATTAATCAAATTATATACGCTATAATAATTCTATATATTTCTAGTATTATTGTGGATAGAATGATAATAGGTATATCTAAAAGTAAACTATTTATTATTGAAACAAGTCGCACCAAAGAAGTTGAAGAAGTAATTATCAAAAACCTTCATTTAGGAGTAACCGTTTTAAAAGCCAAAGGGGGCTATTCCAAAGAAACCAAAGACCTCTTAATGTGTGCTGTTCCCACAAATGACTATTATATGTTTAAAGAAATAATTCTTGCTATTGATAAAGATGCTTTCTTTATTATTAATGATTGTTATGATATTGAAGGTGGAACAATTAGAAGTAAAAGTTTTAGTTTAGATTCCATTTTATAAAGGTATAGAAATATATCTTTTTTAATGTTTGACATATATACGTTTGTTTGCTATAATAAATCTATCATAATTTAATAAAGGAGGTACTAAAATGTATGCTAATTGTCTTATAGAGTATCCTGTAAAAACTTTAGATAAAACTTTTATTTATAAGATACCTAATACTTTATTATCAAAAATAAAAATTGGTATGAAAGTTTTAGTACCATTTAATAATCGTCAAGTTCATGGTTTTATTTTAAGTATTACTAATGAATATAACGAATCATATGAATTAAAAGAAATTTGTGCTATAGAAGACGAATTTTTAATCTTAAATGAAGAGTTATTACAATTAGGCAAATTTTTAAAAGAATCTACACTATGTAATTTAATCACTGCCTATCAAACAATGTTACCTAGTGCCCTAAAAATTAAAGATCAAAAAGATAATTATGATAAATATGCCAAATATGTTATTTTAGATGCCGAAAAACCCCTTATTGAATCATTTATTACTAACCATAAAGGTCAAAAAGTAGATATCTTAACACGTCTTCTAAAAGAGCCAAAAATCCTTAAAAAAGAATTTAATTCTTCTACTTTAAAAGAATTAGAAAAATTACATTTAATTAAAATTGTAACAGAAAAAGTATATCGTATAAATAAAACTAAAGAACAAATAAAAGAAAAAATACTAACATCTGATCAACAAATAGTATTTAATAGTATTTGTGCAAGTTTAAACACCAATAAAACTTTTCTCCTTCATGGGGTAACAGGATCAGGAAAAACTTTAATTTATATTAATATTATTAAGGAAGTTTTAAAAAATGGTAAAACAGCATTGTTATTAGTTCCAGAAATAAGTCTTACTGAACAAATAATAAATATTTTTTATGCTTATTTTGGTTCTGATGTTGCCATTTTACACTCGGGATTATCTAAAACTGAGAAATATGATGAATATGTTAAAATTTTAAATAAAAAAGTTCATATAGTAATAGGTACCAGAAGTGCCGTCTTTGCGCCTTTAACTAATTTAGGAATAATTATTATCGATGAAGAACATAGTGATACCTATAAACAAGATAATACTCCTAGATATCATGCTTTAGACATGGCTAAATTTCGCAGTCATTATAATAAATGTCCTTTAGTATTAGGAAGTGCGACCCCCAGTCTTGAATCTATGGCTCGGGCTGAAAAAGGGGTATATACTTTACTAACTTTAAAAAAACGAGTTAATAATCAAATTTTACCAACTAATATTATCGTTGATATGACTAAAGAATTAAAAAAGAGAAATTTTATTATTAGTGAAGAATTAGATAAAAACATTAAAGAAACTTTAAATAATCAAGAACAAGTAATTTTATTATTAAATAGAAGGGGATTTTCTACAGTTATAACTTGCAGCAACTGTGGATTTACCTATAAATGCCCTCACTGTGAAATATCACTTACATATCATAAAACCTCTAATGCCTTAAGGTGCCATTACTGTGGTTATACCAAATTAAAAGATGATATTTGCCCAAAATGTCATGAAAAAGGCCTTAATTATCTGGGCATGGGAACCGAAAAACTTGAAAGTATCATTGCCGAAAAATATCCTGAAGCTAAAATAATTAGAATGGATGCTGATACAACTACTAAAAAAGGAGCCCATGATAAAATAATTAAAGCATTTAGAAATAAAGAATATGATATTTTAATTGGTACCCAAATGATTAGTAAAGGTTTAGACTTTCCTCTATGTACTTTAGTAGGTATAATAAATGCTGATACAACCTTAAATATTCCTGACTTTAGAAGTAGTGAAAGAACATTTGCTCTTCTTCATCAAGCATCAGGAAGAGCGGGTCGTAGTACCAAAAAAGGTAAAGTAATTATTCAAACTTTTAATCCTGATAATCGAACTATTATAAATGTTTCTTTAAATGATTATTTAAAATTTTATCATGAAGAAATGCAAATAAGAAAACTTTTAAAATATCCCCCATATTATTATTTAGTAAATATTAAAGTATGTAGTAAAGACTATGAAAAAGCTAAAATATATGCCTCAAAAGTTCTAAATTATCTTAAGATAAACTTAGATAGTACCTGTCTTTTATTAGGACCATCTACTGCCTTAAATTTCAAATTAAAAAATATTTTTCGTTTTAATATCACTGTAAAATATAAAACTGATAAAATATTAAAAAAAGTAATTAAAGAACTAGATAATATATTTGCCCCTAATAAAGATGTTTTCTTAGAAATTGATTTTAATCCTTTACAATTATAATAAATGAATAAAATAAACTCTTTTTGCCCATAAATAAAGGGAAAGGAGTTTTTAAATGGCCCGATATAAAGTTGATATAACAGGCATAAATACTAATGAATTAAAAGTATTAACGAGTGAAGAAACAATTAAATTATTTGAAAGATTTCATGCTGGTGATAAATTAGCTAAAGAAGAATTAATTAATGGTAATTTAAAATTAGTTTTAAGTATCTTAAGAAGTTTTAATAAAGGTAATTATAATATGGATGATTTATTTCAAGTTGGAGTTATAGGCCTTATTAAAGCCATTGATAATTTTGATTTATCATACAATCTCAAACTATCAACCTATGCTGTCCCCTTAATTCTTGGGGAAGTAAAACGCTATATAAGAGATAACACAAGTATTCGTGTTAGCAGAAGTATTAAAGATTTAGCTTATAGTATTATTAACTATAAAGATGCATATTTTAATAAACATGGTGTTGAACCAACAAATGAAGAGATAAGTAAAGAACTTAATATTCCTGAATACAAAATTGCTAGTAGTCTAGATTCTTTAAAAGAACCAATGAGTATTTATGAACCAATTTATAATGATGGTGGAGATACAATTTATCTAATGGATCAACTTGCAGATAAAAAAGATTTAAATAGTGATAAAGATATGTTAATCTCCCTTCGTCGAGGTTTAAATAAAATAAAAGCTCGTGAAAGAGAAATTTTAATGGAAAGATATATAATTGGTAAAACTCAAATGGAAATAGCCGCGACTTTAAATATTAGTCAAGCTCAAGTATCTCGTATTGAAAAAAATGCTATTTTGAATTTAAAACGTATGATTAAATAAGATTTAACTTTTAGGTTAAATTTTTTTTAAAATAAGTAAGATTACTATACCCATAAATTAATGATTTGCAACTTCACTAATTTACTAATCAGTATTATGAGTGTTATAATAAAAGCGAAAGGAAATAAATCCATGAAAAAAATTATAATATTTAGTCATGAAAGTGATATTGATGGGATGGGTTCTATTATCTTAGGTAAACTAGCTTTTAAAGATTTAGATTATATATTAGCTCCTAATCCTGAAAGTCTTGAAATTCTTTTTAATAAATTAATGAATGAAAATAAATTAATGAAATATGACCAAATTTATATTACTGATTTAGCATTAAAAAATCCTTCTTTAAATATGGTAGCTAATAGTCCTATAAAAAACAAAATTTTAATATTTGATCATCATCAAAAATCTATTGATGAAAAATTAAATATTTATCCTTTTACTAAAATAATAGAAGAAGATGCAAAAGGAAAAAGATGTGGAACTTCATTATTTTATGAGTATTTAGTTAACCAAAATTATCTTTCTGAAACAAAAGCCGAGAAAGACTTTGTTGAATTAACTAGATTAGAAGATACTTGGGAATGGACTCAAAAAGGTAAATTTGGTATTATGGCTCATGATTTAGCAATTCTTTTTAATATAATAGGTAAAGATGCTTATATTAATACTATAACTAATAAATTATTATCTAATAAAGATAACTTTTATTTAAGTTTAGAAGAACAAAATTTAATTAATATTAAAAAAGATCAAAATACTAAAGCCTTAAAAGAATTACTTCCCCAAATAGAATATTTTATTGATGAATATAATAATAAATTTGGTATAGTTTATGCTAAATATGAATATCGTAATGATTTACCCGAATATATTAGAAATATAAATAATCCCGAAAATATCCAATATTTAGTAATTGTTGCCCTTGATAAAGGAGAAAATGGTCAAAAATCATATCGAACTATTGTAGATGGTTTTGATGTAAATGAAATAGCAAAAAAACATGGTGGTGGAGGACACAAAAGTGCATCTGCAGTAAATATTAGTTCTTCTCAAAAAGTTCAAGCTTTAAAATTAACTAAAAAAGAGGGCTTAAAATTTCTTGCAGAATGTTATTATAAATAATATTAATTTAATATTTAAAACGTA
Source organism: uncultured Bacilli bacterium (assembly GCA_947628905.1). Classification (GTDB taxonomy): domain Bacteria; phylum Bacillota_I; class Bacilli_A; order RF39; family UBA660; genus Caccenecus. The sequence continues at coordinate 11,514 of CANRBQ010000020.1, read as the reverse complement.
TAATTAATTAGGTGAAGTATAATGCGTTTAAGTGATCTCCAATTAAAAATGGTTATTAATGTCAAAAATGGTAAACATCTTGGAGTTATCGTCGATGCTGAAGTAACAACCACCGGAGAAATAAATTATTTTGTAGTAGCTCCCAGACATTTTTTTAAACGATTATTTAAAAGTGATCCTGAAAACAATATTACTATAGAACAAATAGTTAAAATAGGGGAAGATGTCATCTTAGTAGATTTATAAATGTTCTCTTGGTAGATTTATAATTTTATGATATACTTATATTGGTGATTTTATGAGCAAAAAAACTTTTATTATTGCTACTATAATTTTAATTATTGATCAAATATCTAAAAGTCTAATTGAAATATATATTCCTTTAAATAACAGTAAAACAATTATAAAAGACTTTTTTTCTTTAACTGTTGCTCACAATACTGGAGGAGCTTGGAGTATATTTTCTAATTTAAATATTATATTTATTTTATTTTCTCTTTTAAGCTTAATTGTTTTAATTAAATTTATGTTTAATTTTAAAAATAATCTAAGAAATAATCTTGCTTTTGCTCTTACAACCGGTGGTATAATATCCAATTTTGCTGATCGTCTTTTTTTAGGTTATGTAAGAGACTTCTTAGATTTTACCATATTTAACTATGATTATCCAATATTTAATTTTGCCGATGTTGCTATTGTTTTAGGAGTTATTCTTTTAATATACGCTATTATGAAAGGAGAAGATCAAGTTGCAAAAGTTAATAAGTAATGAAGAAAATGTTCGCATAGATAAATATTTAAGTACTAATACTGAATATTCCAGAGAATTTATCCAAAAGTTAATAGGGGACAATTTAATAAAAGTTAATAATAAAAAAACTAAAGCTAGCTATAAATTATGTTTAAATGATGAAATAACAATTATTGATGATAATATTGATACTATGCCAGATATTCCAGCCACTAAAATAGCCTTAGATATAGTATATGAAGATGATAATTTAATGATTATTAACAAACCCAGTGGTTTAGTAGTACATCCGGGCAATGGTAATTATACCAATACTTTAGTTAATGGGCTTATGTATTATACTAAAAATTTAAGCAATATAAGTGGTGACGTTCGCCCTGGTATTGTTCATCGTATAGATAAAGATACAAGTGGTCTACTCATGATAGCTAAAACTAATAAAGTTCATGAAATTCTTGCCGAAGATTTTAAATATAAACGTATAAAAAGAGAGTATATCGCTCTATTAAATGGTGTTTTTAAAAATGACAGTGCTACTATTGATGCTCCAATCGGTCGTGATAAAAATAATCGGGAAAAAATGACTGTAACTTCTGAGAATAGTAAACATGCAGTTACTCATATGAAAGTATTAAAAAGATATCCTAAAAATACTTTAGTAAGCTGCATTTTAGAAACTGGAAGAACCCATCAAATAAGAGTTCATATGGCTTATATTGGTTATCCTATTCATAATGATCCTGTATATTCTAATGATAATGCAAGTAGCTTTGGTCAATTTCTCCATTCCTATAAAATGACATTTATTCATCCCATAACAAAAAAAGAAATGGAATTTACTTGCCCACTTCCTAAATATTTTCAAGATTATTTAAAAGAAATTAGTACTGCTTTATAAATATAATCCAACCATAAAACCTACAATATAACTAGTAATTAAAAAATAAATAATTGGTAATATTTTAGTATTACGATATATTTCTTTAATTTTTAAATTATACCAAATAGCACTTCCAAATAAAAGAAAACTAATAATTAAACTATAAATATTATCTTTAAAATAAAGATAGTAAAGAGGTAGTATAATTAAAAAAATAAAATTAATAATTATAACAAAAAGAGTATCATAATTAATATTAAAATGATATAAAAAATAATAAATAGTAATTAATATTAAGTAAATAAATGTTAAGTAAAATAGGTAAGACATAAAATCACCTCTTTACTAAATATATGTTTTATTATAAAATATAATTACTCGAGGTGAATATTAATGAATTATAGTATAATGAATAAAAATGATGAAATAGTCATGGCTTTAGTACATTATTTTATAACTGAAGAAAACTATAGTCCTATAGTAGTAAAAGGAGTAAAAGATGAAATATGGCTTGAAAATATTGATGGACCATATAGAATAATTAGAATTAATTCAAAAGAAATATATAATGATGAACAATATAAAGTTGATGCTTTTAAAACTGCTCGGGTAGTTGATCAAATAAAAAGAAAAACATTATCTTTAAAAGTAAATACTTTAAATATTCTAATTAATGTTTCTGATAATGTTAAACATAAAGAAAATCCTAAAAATATTTCTTCTTTAATCCTATCAGATGTTAGTGAAATAACTAAAGATAAAGACATGTTAGAATTATTTCCTAAATTACAAAATAAATTATTAAAAGATAAAGAAGGAATAGAACTTATTGTAAGTGTTACCAACGATATAAATGCTAAAACTATTCGTGATAATGAAACATTTACTAAAATATTTAGTCCTAAAAAATGTATTGTTACTCCTATACTAATTATTATATGTGTTCTTGCTTTTATTGCTATGTATATTTTTGGTAATGGTAGTGAAAATACTATGACTTTAATTATGTTTGGAGCAAATGTTCAAAGTCTTGTCAAAGCTGGTCAAGTATGGCGTCTTATAACTTCTGTTTTTCTTCATATTGGTATTATTCATTTAATAGTAAATATGTATGCTCTCTATATAATTGGCCATCAACTAGAAAGTTTTTTAGGTAAATTTAAATATTTAATAATTTTTTTAGTAAGTGGTTTTATTGGTTCTTTATTATCTGTAGTAGTACATGATTCAATATCCGCAGGTGCCAGTGGAGCTATCTTTGGCTTATTAGGATCATTATTATATTTTGGTTATCATTATCGTCTTTATCTTGGAGCCGTTTTAAGAACTCAAATAATACCTGTTATTATACTTAATTTATTAATAGGATTTATGCTTCCAGGAATAGATAATTTTGCTCATATAGGTGGTTTAATCGGAGGCTATTTAACAACTATGGCTTTAGGAGTTCCAGGTAAATCTAAAAAAAGTGATCAAATTAATGGAACAATCGTTTTAATATTACTAGTTGCGTTCTTAAGCTTTATGCTTTTTTGGTATTAGCTTATGGAAAGATTACAAAAAGTTATCGCTTCCTCTGGTATTACATCACGTCGCAAAGCTGAAGATTTAATAACTCAAGGAAAAGTAAGAGTAAATGGTAAAATAGTAACAGAATTAGGCTTAAAAGTATCCTATAGTGATATTATAGAAGTAAATGGCAAAACTATTTTTAAAGATGTTCCTAAAGTATATTATCTATTAAATAAACCATATGGAGTAATTACTAGTACTAGTGATGAAAAAAATCGTAAAACAGTTGTTGATTTAATTCCAACAAATGAAAGAATTTATCCTATAGGCCGCCTAGATTATAATACAACTGGTTTATTAATTTTAACTAATGATGGAGAACTTGCTAATCATTTAATGCACCCAAGTAATAATATCCCTAAAACTTATGTTGCTAAAATAGAAGGATTTCTAAATAAAAATGATATTGAACGCTTAAAAACAGGAATTACAATTGATAATCGTAAAGTTGATACTTCAAATTTTAAAATAAAGGATAAAGATTTAACCCAAAATACATCTATTATCGAAATAACTATTCATGAGGGAAGAAATCATATAGTAAAAAAAATATTTGCTTATCTAAATCATCCCGTTCTAAGACTTAAAAGAACTAAAATAGCTTTTTTAGATTTAACAGATTTACCAATTGGTACTTATCGTAAATTAAAAATAAAAGAAATTAAAAAATTATATAGTTTAAAATAAAGCATTTTCTCTATGCTTTTTTATATTTTAATATTAAAATATAAAATGTTATAAATAAAATTGACTAAAAAAATCAATTATGATATATTAAATATATAAGAGAATATAAGTTACATAAATTTAATATTAAAAATGAATAATCTTTTAAATGATAATAGAAAGAAGTGTATAATATGTTTGGCAAAATATTATATATTAGTGATAATATTTGTTATATTGAAAATAAAGGTTCAAATGAAATAGGGGGAGATTTATTAAATCTCCATTTAATATTTGAACATGAAGATCAAAAATTATTAGGAGAAATTGTTGAAATAAGAGATGATAGAATTGAAGTTCGTTTCTTAGGCGAATTTATCAATGGTCATTACAATAATGGTGTTTTAAGAAAAGCCAGCTTAAATAGTACTATAAGAGTTATTAATACTGCAGAACTATTAGAGTTAATAGGACAAGAATCCAACAAAAGCTTCGTTTTAGGAAAAAGTGCAACCTATAAAGATTTTAATGTTTGTCCCGATATTAATGATTTATTTGCTAATCACATGTGTATATTTGGAAACTCTGGTTCAGGTAAATCATGTGGAGTATCTCGTGTAGTTCAAAATATTTTAAGCAATAAAAATTCTCTTGCATATAATGCTAATTTAATTTTCTTTGATTCTTTTGGAGAATATAAAAATGCTTTTAAAAGCATTAATACTATTAATCCATATTATAATTATAAATTTGTTACTTCACGTGTTAAAGATGAACAAGATGTTCAAATAAATATTCCTTTAAATTTACTAAAAGTTGACGATTTAGGAATATTACTACAAGCCGATAAACACTCACAGTTAACTATCATCGATCGTGCTTTAAAATATGCTAAAATTTTTGCTACAGATACACCAGAAGCTAATCAATATAAAAACCATATTATCGCGAACGCTTTAATTACTATTTTATATAGTCAAAGTACAACCAGACAAAAAAAGGATGATATTTTTACCATTATTGATACTTGTCATACTAAAGAATTTAATTTTGATTCTGTTATTCCCGGCTTAGGATACACTAGAAGTTTCAGTGAATGTTTCGCTATCGATTCAAATGGTCATTTTGGTGAAGAAGTATTAATCACAGAATATATCTTAAAATTTATTGATGAAAATCTAAATGAAATCCAAGAACCAACCGATGCTATCTTTACTTTAGGAGGTTTAGCCAAAGCTTTAGATTTTACTCTTATAAGTGAAGGATTTAATCAAAATAAAAATATGCATGATGATGCTCAATTATTAAAAGTAAGATTAAATACTATTTTACATAGTAATATGAAAGAATTCTTTACTGGTGATAAATATGTTACACCATCTCAATTTATAACTGATTTAGTAAGTTGTAATAATAAAAAAGCTCAAATAATTAATATTAATTTAGAGACTCTAGATGATGCATATGCTAAAGCATTAGTTAAAATCTATTCTCGTATAATCTTTGATTTTGCTAAAGAAAATGCCAATCGCGCAACAGTTCCTTTTCATTTATTTTTAGAAGAAGCTCATAGATATGTTCAACATGATAATGATGTCTTCTTATTAGGATATAATATTTTTGATCGTATAGCTAAAGAAGGGCGTAAATATGGTGTTATTCTAGATATTATTAGTCAAAGACCAGTAGAAATAAGTGATACAGTTATTGCTCAATGTTCTAACTTTTTAATATTTAAAATGACTCACCCTAAAGATATTAAATATATTGAAGAAATGTTACCAAATATCAGCTCTGATGTCATTGAAAAAATGAAAATATTACAACCAGGAACATGTGTAGCATTTGGAACAGCCTTTAAAATTCCTATGATATGCAAACTAGAAATGCCAAATCCCCGTCCATTCTCAGCCAGCTGTGATGTATCTTCTTATTGGGATTCTAAAAATGACATTAATAAAGATTTAGGAGGTGATGATTCTAAAGTATACCAAAATAATACTCAAGCAAGTAATGAAAACATGTCTGTTCAACCAGATATAATAAATAATGAAATTAAAAATCAAATACCTCAAGAAATAAATCCTAATGGTAATTTAGAAACTGAACAAACATCAAATCAAAATAGATTTATAAATCCCAATGTTCAAAATGAAAACCCCGTTTATTAACATAATAAATATCCAAATAAAACCTCATTCCAAATAAATAAGAAATGAGGTTTTTTAATAAATAATTATTTTAAATATTTAGGACTATCAATTCTTCCAACTAAATAATCAGCACTTATTTTATATTTTTTACATATAGTATATAAAAAAGGAGTAGCAATTAAATTTCTTCCTCGTTCATAATTAGATATTGCAGATTGTGTTGTATTTAAAAACTTTTTTAAATCAATCTGAGTTAATTTATTTTCTTTTCTAAATTCTTTTAATCTTTTACCAGCTTCTTTAACATCTATGTTTTTATTTATATTTTTATAAGTTTTTTCTTCCGTAAAACTAAATATATAATCTAAAGAAACATCAAAATAACTACATGTATTAATTAAATGTATAATAGGCATAATTGTTTTTTCTCTTTCAAACTCACTATAAGCAGCATTAGAAATTCCAATAACTTTAACTAACTCTGTTTGCATAACTCCTTCATATGTCCTAATATCTTTAAGTCTATCTTTATATAACATTTTAAATCACCATTTACATTTTCTCATTAAAAAGGATATAGCCAAAAATTATCAAGTAATAGTGATATTTTTCTTGACTTTCAGTATATGAGATATTATAATTTTAGTATAAGTTAGAAATTTCTAATAATATTGAAAGTTAGGGCGAAAAAATGGAAAAGAAAAAGGGAATATTAATTTTAATAGCGGGATTAATTATATTTAATATAATATTATTAATACCAAATAATAAAGATTATCAAATAAAAGAAGATAATATAGCTAAAGAAGAATATAATAGTTTATCTATGTACATAGTTGATGGAGAAGAAGAAACTCCCACAAATAATATGCCTAATGCAAGTGAATATGAATTAGATTCTAAAAGTTATTGTTTAAGAGGAAAAGATAAATTAACAGATGTTCTAAAAAACATAGACAATAACTTTGCATTTACAAACTTAAAGACCGATGATAAGTGTTATTTATATTTCAGCAAAAAGAAAACACCATCAGAAAAAACATTGTCAGAGTTAGAATTGCATTCTCAAGGAGCAATAGGAACAATAACAGGACCAAGCTGTAGCAGTTCGAAAGGAACAACATGTTGGAATGGTGAAACACCCGATAATAAAACAAATAATATGGCCCAAAATGGAATATATGAAGCAGAAGATGATTTTGGAACAAGTTATGTATTTAGAGGAACAGTAGATAATAACTGGATAAAATTTGGTCAAGAAGGTGGAGATGACTTATGGTGGAGAATAATAAGAGTTAATGGCAATGGCACAATAAGATTAATATATTCAGGAAAAGGAAATTCACCATCCACAACAGGAGTGGGTACTCAAATAGCTACAACTTATAGTGGAAATGTAAATCAAAAATATAATGCAAATTATAATGACAATACATATGTAGGATTCATGTATGGAACAACTGGTCAAACCAAATATGCTGACACACACAAAAATACTAATAAAAGTACAATAATGCAAGAATTAGAAACGTGGTATAAAAAAACAACATTAGGTAGTTTAAATGCAAAAATAGATGTAAATACGGGATTCTGCAATGATAGAAGTTTATCACCTGAAGATCATGGTACATATAAAGGAGTTAGTGGTGGGGGAGCTGGAACGACACCAACAGCATACGCAGCATATCATAGAACCAAGGCAAGTAAAAGTACGAGTTGGGATACAACAGATCAAGAGCCAACATTAAAATGTGCAGAGTCAACAAGAAATCTGTTCACAGGACCAGATGCTAAAAGCGGAGGATCAGAAGGAAAATATGGAAAAGTAGAAGGAAATGGCGAACTAACTAATCCAGTAGGATTAATAACAGCCGATGAAGTAATATATGCAGGGGGATTTGCAGGTCAAAATAATGATGGCTACTGGTTACATACACAACAAAATTATTGGACAATATCTCCGTCTTACGTTGACGGCAGCTATGCTGACGTGTTCTTTGTGGATTTGAATGGCCGCCTCGATTACAGCAGCGTGGCCGGCCCGTATGGTGTGCGCCCAGTAATAAATTTGAAAGCAGACACAAAGATTGAATTTCAAAATCCAGATGGAGAAAATAAAGGAACAACAACTAACCCATACATAGTAAAATAAATACTTAAATAAATCTTGTCTATATAGCTCTAAATTAATCATATGTAGACAAGAATTTAAATTCCAAGGCAGGGTAATTCCTGCTTTTTAATTTAATAAAAAAAGACTAATCAAGTCTTTATTCTCCTTTACAACATTCACAGCAGCCATCACATTCTTCTGTCTCTTCTTCCACTGTATTTCCTTCTAAATCATCTGCTTCTGTTAAACTAATCGCACTAGTAGGGCAAGCATCTATCGCATTTGCAAGCTCTTCACTTTCTAAATTTTCTTGACTTATTGGATGACTTAAACCTTCATCATTAAAAGCAAAATGCTCAGAATCAATTCCTACACAAGCTCCACATCCAATACAAGCTTCATCATTTACAACAATTTTTTTCATTCAATTTTCCTCCTAATAAAAATATTATAACAAAACTTTTATTAATTGCAAATATAGTTCTTTCAAATATTATAAAAATATGTTATTATTATACTAAAGGAATGTGGTTAAAAATGAAAACACGCATGGAAAAATACTATGAAACAGAAAAAATTGATACCCCGCTACGTGCCGAAAAAAATATTGACCTATATGAAAATATAAATAATTATGAAGTTAATGACTATAAATTAGATTCAAATGCAACTATATTAGATAGCAATGCCCAAAATATTGATGTTGAACACATAAAAAAAATTCTCGATACAAGGTATAATAAAGAACCAAAAAGAAAAAGCATAGCCTTAGAACCAGAAGAAGAAGAAACTTTAGATATAAGTTTAGATGAAACAAGAGAATATGATATTAATGCTATATTAGAAAAAGCTCGTAGTGAAAAAGAAGAGGATTATGAAAAAGAAAGATTAAAAAAAGTTAGAGATACTCAATTTGATATTTTAAATAGTTTAGTAATTGATAGTAATTCTATTAAAGAAGAATTAAATAAAGAAGAAAAAACAGAGCAAGTATCTGAAGAAAAATCTGAAGACAATGAATTAATGGATTTAATAAATACTATAACAATGCGTGAAATGGATAAACAAATAAAAGAAAAAGAAGTAGATCCTTTAGATATTTTAAGTGATTTAAGAGGTAGTGAAGATACCGTTGTAATCGGAGGCATAAAAGAAGAAGAAAGCGTTAATGAAACTTCTCCAATCATGTCTTTAGAAGAAGCTAAAGTAGCCAAAGATGAACTAAAAGAAAAAGAAAAACAGGAACAAGAAACTGAAAAAACTGCCAGTCTTACTAATACTTTAACTTTTACTCAAAGTGATTTTGATGATTTTAATGATTTAAAAAAAGAAGTAAAATCAAGTCGTGCTCTAATCTATGTTGTAATAATATTAGTAAGTTTAATATTAATTGCCGGATTAGTAATATTCTTAAATAAATTTTTAAATATTGGTTTATTTTAATGCATATATACTAATATGAAACACATTTTTAAAAGCAAGAATAAATATAAAAAGAAAACCTTCAGTAAATTAATTATTTTTACTATAGTTTTAATAATAATATTTACTCTTTTTTTATTAATTAATTTTAATAAAAGGTTTAATAAAACAGCTTCTAATATTAGTAAAGAAGAATTAAATAGATTAATTTATAGCTTTACTACTGAAAAAATAAATAACAATCTATTAAATAAAGAATCTTTAGAAGATATTTTAATTATTAATAAAAATAAAAATGATGAAATATTATATATAGATTTTAATTTAGATAAAGCATATAAAATATTAGATCAAGTTTCTAATGTTTTAACTTATTCTTTAAAAGAAATAGAAAATGGAAATATTTCTATAAACTATTATGATGAAAAATTAAGTCATAATACTAATAGTTTAATTTTAAGTATTCCTATAGGTAGTTTATTTAATAGTCTTTATTTATATAATATTGGTCCTAAAATACCTATTAAAATTAATTTTATTGGTTCATTATTAACTAATTTAGAAACAAAAATAACTAATTATGGTCTCAATAATGCTCTTGTAGAAGTTTATATATACATAACTATTAATTGTGAAATACTATCACCATTTAAGATAGATAATATTAATTTAAAATATAATTCTCCAATAGCTTCTATGATGATAGAAGGAAAAGTCCCAAACTTTTATAATGGAGAAATTACCAAGAATAGTACAATATATAGTAAAAGCTACGAATAAAAATATTTAATTATTTAAAAGTTTATGATATAATTTATCTATAGTAAAGAGGTAGTAAAATGGCTAAAAGAAAGCAAAAAAAAGAATCTTTTGTTGCATTTATTATTGCAATAATAATTGTTTTAATATTCTATTATGGGGATGATATAAAAAATTTTTTAGTAGAAAATATTCCCATGTTTCAAACATCTTATGCTTTAGAAGAAATTCCAAGTTATCAAGGAAAACCATTTGTTTATATTAATAATAATGAACCAAACTTTACAGAAGAAGATTATAATACTAAAAAGTTAGAAGTTTATAGTGATTTAGATATATTAAAAAGAGCAGGGCAAGCTTTTGCTAAAGTAGGAATTGAGACAATGCCCACGGAAGAAAGAGGCAGTATTGGCATGGTAAAACCAACTGGTTGGCATACTGTTAAATATGATTTTGTTGATGGTAAATATTTATATAATCGTTGTCATTTAATTGGTTTCCAACTAACTGGTGAAAATGCAAATGAAAAAAATCTAATTACCTGTACTAGAAGCACTAACACCGGAACTATGCTTGATTATGAAAATAAGATAGCTAACTATGTAAAGAAAACTAATAATCATGTTTTATATCGCGTAACTCCTATTTATGAGGGCAGTAATTTAGTAGCAAGTGGTATTGAAATGGAAGCAATATCTATAGAAGATCAAGGAAAGGGGATAAAATTCCATATTTATGTCTATAATGTTGAAGATGGTGTAGAAATTGATTATAAAACTGGAGATAGCAAAGAAGTAAATTAATCTCTTTAAAAAATATTGACTTTAAAGGCTTATTTTGATATATTATTAATACATTTGTTATATATTTTTATATAATAAATTTATTTGGCGATGTAGCTCAGCTGGCTAGAGCGACCGGTTCATACCCGGTAGGTCGGGGGTTCGATCCCCTCCGTCGCTACCAGATTGATAATAAACTCGGAAAAATACGAGTAAAAATAGAGAACGTACTTGATAAAAGTGCGTTTTTATGTTACTATGTATTTGTTAAGGAAACTTGCATAAAATAAAAAGGGAACATTCAATATCGCATGTTGAGTGTTGCCAATATAGTTTTGATTTCACCTAAATCATTGCTGAGTTAGGTGATTTTCTTTTTATATTAAAACTATAAATAGTAATAATACTAATAGGAA
>CANRBQ010000019.1 GCA_947628905.1 uncultured Bacilli bacterium | reverse complement strand
ACAAAATAGGCTAAAGATATTCCTATTACTCCTATTAAAATACCTACTATTATAAATATTCTTTTATTCTTTTCCATATAAATAACTTCCATCCTATATCAAATTTATACTATCATATAAATTAGTGTTAGTCAATGCCTAACATTAAATTTTATTAGGCAACGCCTAACATATTTTAGTGAGTTAATAGCTTACAATATATATAGGTGAAAAATTATGAAAAAATTGAAATTTGATACTGACATATACGGAACAATAAGAAAAAACATAAAAAAATATCGTAAAGAAAAAAACATGACTTCAGCTGAACTAGCCGAATTAGTAGACTTATCTCATGATTTTATAAGACAAATCCAAAGTGAAAAAGGTAATTACAATTTTTCCGTAGAAACTCTATATCGTATATCTGTTGCTTTAGATATAAGTTTAGATAAATTAATAGAAAAAAATTCAGATTAATTAGTCTGAATATTTTTATTATTATTATTTTTCAAATTGTGAATTATATATTTTAGCATAAAATCCATTTTTTTCTAATAATTCTTCATGTTTACCAACTTCAACAATATCTCCTTCATTCATTACTAATATTAAATCAGCATTTTTTATAGTAGATAATCTATGAGCTATAATAAATGAAGTTCTTCCTTCCATAACTTTATCCATTGCTTGTTGAATTAATTCTTCTGTTCTTGTATCAACATTACTTGTTGCTTCATCAAGTATTAAAATTTTAGGATCCGCTAGAATAGCCCTAGCAATAGTAAGTAATTGCTTCTGTCCTCCACTTATATTACTAGTTTCTTCATTTAATACCATATTATAACCATCAGGTAAAGTTCTAATAAAATAATCTGCACTAGCCATTTTTGCTGCTTTTATTACTTCTTCATCCGTCGCATTTAAATTACCATATCTAAGATTCTCCATAATTGTTCCATTAAATAACCAAGTATCTTGCAAAACCATTGCAAAAACACTTTCTAATTCACTACGTTTATATTCATTAATATTCTTACCATCAAGAAGAATCTCTCCTGAATTAAGCTCATAAAAACGCATTAATAACTTAACAATTGTTGTTTTACCAGCTCCAGTTGGTCCAACTATTGCAATTTTTTCTCCTTTATTTACTTTAGCATTAAAATTTTTAATAATTATCTTATCTTTATTATATCCAAACTTAACATTCTTAAATAATACATTTCCTTCAACTCTCTTAGCTAAAAGAACACCATCATCTACAAAATTATCATTATCTAAGAAATTAAATACTCTTTCACTAGCCGCGACCATAGATTGTATTTGATTAGATATTTGTGCAAGTTGAGAAATAGGATTTGTAAATTGTTTAGAATATTGAATAAAGCTTTGAATATTACCAACAGTTATTTTTCCTTTAATCGCATAAATAGAACCAATAATAGCAATTATAGCATAATTTAAATTACCCACAAAATTCATAATCGGAGGCATTAAACCTGATAAAAATCCTGCTTTAAATCCTGCCTCATATAATTTTTCATTATCAACATTAAACTTATCTAAAATTTTATCTTCAGCATTAAAAGCCTTAATAACTGTATATCCCCCAATCATCTCTTCAACTTCTGAATCTACTTCAGCTAAATATTTCTGTTGATTAGAGAAATATTTTTGACTTTTTTTCACAATAAGTAATACAAAGAAAGACGCCACTGGTAATACTAAAGCAGTTATAATAGCTAAAGTAACATTAATAGTACACATCATAATAAATATTCCAATTATTGTAACAATAGATGTTACTAATTGTGTTAATGAATTATTTAAACTAAATTGTAAAGTATCAATATCATTAGTAATAATAGATAAAGTATCTCCTACACTTACTTTATCAAAATATTCCATAGGTAATTTATTTAATTTTTGTGATACTTCTTTTCTTAATCTATAACTAGTTCTTTGTGATACTCCTGTCATAATTAAACTTTGAATATAACTAAATAAAGCACTAACCCCATATAAAACTACTAAACATAATAATATTTTTTTTATATTATCAAAATTAATACCACCAGTTCCATTTAATTTTGCAATTATTCCAGTATATATTTCTGTTGTAGCATTTCCTAATATTTTTGGGGACACTATAGCAAACACTGTACTTCCTATAGCAAATAGAAAAGATAAAACTATTAACCATTTATAAACAGCAATTCTTTTAAATAATTTTCTTAAATTACCCTTAAAATCTTTTGGTTTATCTACTGCTCCAGGTCCCCTTTTAGACATATTTCTTCTTGGCATTATAATTCCTCCTCCTTTAATTGAGAAAGAGCAATTTCTTTATAAATAGGACAATTTTTTAATAACTCTTTATGTGTCCCCATTCCAATTATTTCTCCTTCATTTAAAACAATAATATTATCAGCATTCATAATTGTACTTATTCTTTGAGCAACAATAAGTATAGTAGCATCTTTAGCATATTTATTTAATGATTTACGAAGTAATGCATCCGTTTTAAAATCTAAAGCCGAAAAACTATCATCAAATATATATATTTCTGGATTCTTAGCAATAGCTCTAGCAATAGAAAGTCTTTGTTTCTGTCCCCCACTTACATTAGCACCACCTTGAGATATTTCACTTAAATAAGTATTATCTTTTTCATTTATAAACTCTAAAGATTGACTTACTTGAGCAACTTTTTCCATATCTTCATCACTTAAATCATCATTACCAAACTTAATATTTGAGGCTATAGTTCCAGAAAATAACATTCCCTTCTGAGGTACATACCCTATTTTATCTCTAAGTTCTTTAATAGATGCTTTTTTAATATCTAAACCATCAACATATATAGTTCCTTCTGTAGCATCAAAAAATCTTGGAATTAAATTAATTAATGTTGATTTCCCAGAACCCGTAGAACCTATAAAAGCTGTTGTAGTTCCTGGTGTTGCTTTAAAACTAATATTTTTAAGCATTGCTTCACTAGCATCCGGATATTTAAAGGTAACATTTTTAAATTCTACAATACCCTTTTGTTTATTATCAAAATGCTCTACATTACTTATCTCTTCTACTGTAATATCTTTATTTAATATTTCTTTAATTCTTTTAATAGAAACCAATGCTCTTGGTAACATTACTGATACTAATGATATCATCAAAAACGCCATAATTATTTGCATTGTATAAGTAATAAAAGCTAATAATGTTCCAATTTCTAAAGAACCTATATCTATAGCCTTAGCCCCAAACCAAACAATTAATATGCTAATAATATTCATTACTAACATCATACTAGGCATCATAATACCCATCAAACGATTAACAAATAAATTAGTTTTAGTTAAATCTACATTAGCTTTATCAAATCTTTTTTCTTCATATCTTTCTGTATGAAATGTTCTTATAACAGGCATACCTGTAACAATTTCTCTAGACACTAAATTTAATCTATCTATTAATTTTTGCATTCTTTTAAACTTAGGCATTGCCAAGCCAAATAAAATACTTATCAAAACTAAAATTGATATTACTGCCACTGCAATTAACCAATTTAAAGGATTATCATAAACCTTTATAAAAGCACCAATACCAATAATTGGAGCAAAAACTACAATTCTAAGTAACATAATAACAAACATTTTAATTTGTTCAATATCATTTGTAGATCGTGTAATTAAACTAGAAGCTCCAAACTCTTTAAATTCTGCTGTACTAAAGGCCAAGATTTTTTTTACAACTACAGATCTTAACACATAACTTATTCTAGCCGCAATCTTTCCAACTAAATAACTAACAACTATAGCAACAACCATTCCAATCGCTGCAATACCTAACATTTGAAGACCTTTATAAATAATGAAATTAATTTGATAATTATCCATATCTATTCCAACATCTTGATACATTTCACTAATACATAAAGCTCCAAACTCATCTAACATAGTATCATCAAAATTATCTATTGTCTTAAGAAAAGATTCTACAGTTGTTTTAAATGATTCATCATCTAAACTCATTAACCAATCTAAAGCTGTTTCTCCTTCTTTTAAATTAACTAAGCCTAAACTATTAACTATACTTTCATTATTAGATTTAAACATCCAAGCTAATATTAAAGGTTTTTCTACAATATTTTCAACTATTTTTCTATCATCTTTATTTAAATCTTTTAAAACATATATATTTTCCTTTTCTAAAATAGGATATTCTTTCCTATAATTATCATAATCTACTTTATTTAAATTATCTTTAATTATATATGAATAACCTGTTAACATTCCTGGACTTTCTTCAGTTATTCTAAGTATAGCATCAAATACATCTTCTGTCATTACTTCAGGCAAATTAGAATCTATCCCTTTAGAAGCTATACCATCATTAATAATACTAGAAGTATAAGTAGGAAGCTCTAAATCACAAAAAGCCTGTACTATTAATAGTAATACTACAAAAAAGATAGGAATAATAAATAATATTAAACTTTTCTTTTTCAAAATAATCCCTCCTTTAAATTTTATTAGTACAAAAGTAATTATAACACAATTAAATATATATGTCTAACAATATTTAACCAAAGAAAAAAGTAGACATTATATCTACTTTCAAGAGCTATTATAATTAATTTAAAGCATCTTTTAATTTGCTTCCTGCTTTAAATGAAGCAACAGTTTTAGCAGGAATTTTAATAGCTTCTTTAGTTAAAGGATTGATACCTTCACGAGCAGCTCTTTTTTTAGCACTAAATGTACCAAAACCAACTAAAGCTACTTTACCTTCTTTTTTAAGACCAGTTTGGATTCCTTCTAAAAGAGCATCTAATACACGTCCTACTTCAGCTTTTGATACTTCAGTTTTAGCTGCAGCAAATTCTACTAATTCAGTTCTTGTCATTATCAATTTACCTCCCTTACAAAAACCAATCTTTATAAGGTCTTATACCTTACATATTAACATTATCAAAAACTCCCCATAAAATCAAGGTATTTTACTGTTTTTTTAAAATTTTTTACTATTTTTTAAAATTAAACCCAATTAAAAAAACTATATTTCTATAGTTTAATCTTTCTTTGTTGGTAAATCTATTTTTTTAGGTAAATCAACAGAAGACGTAGAAGTTGTTTTAACAGCATTATTTACATACACTGAACTAAATTGATTAGTAGGCTTATTTGTTACTTCACTAATAGGTGTTATTTTAGAAGTATTATTTTTTTCTAATTCATCTAGTTCTGCAGATATAGTCTTAGCTAGAGCATCAAAATCAATATTTGGAACCTTAACTTCTTCGGCCGCAACATTCTCTACTGGTTTATAATAAGTATCATTTATTACAGGTTCATCTATAATAGTTGGCTCTTCAACAATTGGAGCAACAGGTGCAACATTTGGAATAATTGGAGCTGGCTCATTTATTATAGGACTAACTGGTGTAGGTTCAACCGGAATATCTATTTTAACTGGTTCCATAACTGTTGGTTCGACATTTTGAACCGGTGCACTAACTCTAATAGGTTCTACAGGTGTATTAATAACTGGAGTTGATTCAATCTCTGAAGGAACTACCGGAGCAACAGATGCAACGTTTGGAATAATTGGAGTTGGTTCATTTATTACAGGACTAACTGGTACTGGCTCTTCAAATTGAATAGGTTGTACTGGTGCAACAGGAGTAACAACTGATGGAGTTGATGCTACTGGAATATCAACATTCGGCATTGGCACATTTGGAACTACGTCTTGCACTGTATTTATTGGTACAACATTTTCTACTGGTTGAACAGGCTCAACTGGAGATACCGGTACTTCAACTGGAGTTTGCACACTAGTTTCCCTAAATGCTGGTTCATCATTAATACCAGGAACTGCATAGCTATTAGTATTATCATCTAGTTTACGCTTTTGTTCATCTTTCTTTCCAAAAAATAAAACAACCAAAAAAGTAACAACCAAAAATGATATAACTGCAAATAAACCTATGCCAAAATAATTACTTTCATATAATCTATTAAGGAAATCCATCCTTACACCACCTTTTATTCTATTAATAAGTCTACCATATATATATTCTAAAATCAAGAAAAAAATGTTAATTTATTATTCGATATTTTTAAAACATAATTTTAACTCATAAAAAGAACAGAGATAAACTCTATTCTATATTATGTTGGGTAAAGGTAAACCCATATCTTGTCTATTAATAAAAAGGTAAGCATAATAGACAAGTAATAGACTTGATTAAGATATTTCATATGGAGAATCTATTGTGCCACTTCCTGATATTGTTACATCAGACCTCAAATTTATTACTGGACGCACACCAGCTGTACTCCAAACTAAATAATTGACAAGATAACCATTTGAATATACAAGAATTTCATAAGCATTGCTGCCAAAGTTAAATGGAGACATTGTCCAATATTCAAAGCCTGTATGTAACCAATATCCATAATTATATTGGCTTGCTAATCCTCCTGCCATGATTACTTCATCCATTGTTATTAATCCTACTGGAGTTTTTAACTTATTATTTCCTTTTATCTCTTTTCCTATAATATTTGTTGTTCCTTTAGCATCTGGACCTGTAAATAAATCTCTTTCTCTATTTGTACATTTTAATGTTGGTCTTTGAATTGTATCCCAACTTGAGGTACTAGTCATAACCCTATAATACCCTGCATATGTTGTTGGAATTTTCCCATATCCTCCACTAGAAGCACCTTGAGAATCCCCATAATTTATTGGCGATAGTTCTCTATCATTACAAAATCCTGTTTCTACATCAATTTTATCTCTATATTGTTCTTTTATTCCTGAACTTCTTATATACCATTTATCTATTTCTTCTTTTATTGTACTATCATAATTATTTTGATGTGCTTCTTCATAACTAGTTGTCGGAGTAGTTTCATTATTATACGTACCCGTTTTTTCTGTTCCATACATATATCCTACATATTCGTTATCATTAGAGTAATTATTAAATGTTACTGCCGTTCCTTCACTAGTAGCTATTCCAGCACCCCTACCACTATCTTGGTTCGCCCATCTTCCATCTTCAGGCAATTCTGTTCCAGAATATATCATTCTTATTGTTCCATTGCCATTTATTCTTATGATTCGCCAATACATATCAGCGAAGTGTACCCAGTTATTATCTACTGTTCCTCTAAATATATAACTCTTTCCATAATCATCTTCTGTTTCATATATTCCTTTATCTGTTGATGTACAATTACTACCACTTTTATTATGACTTATATCATTTGTATTATTATCACATGCGGTTGTGCTTATCCCAGTAGATGGCAAATCCCCAGCTTTGGTTAAATTCAATTTTGTCAATGTTTTATCAGATGTTGACTTAGAAAAGTATAAATAACAAGCTATTCCACTTTTATTTACATTCCCTAATATTATTTCATTGTTCTGCATTCTTACTTTTACTTCTTTATTGTTACAAATAGTTTGCTCTTGATTTAGTACATATCCATCTTTTGGTATTTCTTCTACTTCTTCATACTTGCCTTCTTCTGTTTCTTTAAAAAATGCTACTAGGTTGATGTCTGCTTTACTATCACTTATCTTGGCATGTACTTTACCTTCGAATCCTTCCCCTATATCTTTGTTTTGTTCTTCTTTTTCTTTTTCTGTTAAGTTTGGATATTCTATTATAATATAGTAGTATACTTTCTCTCCTGTTTGACTTGATGTTATATATTCATTATCTGTTAGTTCTATTGTACTTTCTATTTCACTTTGTTCTATTACTCCTTCTTTTATTAAGTCTAATTCTTCTATATTTGTTTCACATTCTTCATTTAAATATTGGATTCCATTTGTTACTTTCTTTTTCTTATTACATTCTAGGGTTATATCTTCTCTATCTTCTTTTGTTTTATATACTTTATATTTTAATTCTGTATTTAAACTATTTATTCCATTCCATATTAAGTTATATGCGATTAATTCATTATTACCGGTTGCTATTACTTCTATTTTAGATAATGTTTCATGTCCTGGATATATATTTTCATCATTAAAATTTATATTACCATTTACTTCTAATGTTGATCCATTTAAGGTGGCAGTCTTTCCTTCTGTCATGGCTCCTGTTCCCTTAAATATTGTTTTACCTACAAAATATGCTAAAGATATTCCTATTACTCCTATTAACACACTTACTATTATTATTACTCTTTTATTCTTTTTCATTTTTCTCTTCCTACCTTTTCCATAATACAATAATTTAATATATTTGAAATCCACTCTTTATACTAAAATTATATACATGGAAATGTCAAAAGTCAAGAAAAATTCTAATATTTTGGGATATTTTTCTAAATCAAAATATTTATGAGAAAATTAAAATGGTGATTACTAAAATGATATATAAAAATAGATTAATTGAATTAAGAGAAGAAAAAGAAATAAAACAATATGAATTAGCAAAAATTATTAATATTTATAAAGGTGCTTATAATCAATATGAAACAGAATATGTAATAATGCCTATTAAACATCTAAATACTATTTGCAATTATTTTAATGTTTCTTTAGATTATATTTTTAATTTTACAAATACTAAGCAATATCCTCATACTAAAGAAGATATTAATCTTATTGAATCTGGCAAAAGATTAAAAGAACTACGTAAAAAACTAAACTATACTCAAGCTAAATTTGCCGACATCTTAAAAGTAGCCAGAACTATAATTTCTAAATATGAAAAAGGTGAATATGTAATAGCAACCCATACTCTATATACAATATGTAAAAATTATAATATTTCTGCCGATTATCTTTTAGGAAAAATAGATAACCCTGAAAATATTAACTAAAAGTTAAAATAATCTTTACTTTTATTTAAAAATATATTATTATTAATTTAGCGAAGCACTTCATGGTGCTTGCCATTTGGGTAAACACCACTTATTTAAGGTGGTGCTTTTTCATATTCTAAAATAAATTCAAATATTTCTATTTAAATATTATTTCTAGGATAATTATCAGTATTAATAATAAGACTAAAAAATCTTTTTTATTCATACTAACCACCTCCTTATTTTCAAGTTGATGGCAAACACCAAGACCCCCTAAAATGTGCCTCGTATCTTTAAAATATCATAAAAACAATAACTTGTAAAATTCCAAATATTATATATTTGTCTTAACAATTTTATAATATTTATTTAACAATTTTTTAATTTTATCTAGCTAATTATATAAAATTATTACTTTTCAAATAATTTCCATAAAAAAACAGGTTATATCTAACCTATATTATTTTTACATAAACTTATTCATTTGTTGCATTACTTGATTAACTTGTTTCTTACTTGGTTTCCTTCCCATACTGCTCATCATAACTTCAATCATTTTCTCATTTATTGGAGGATTCTTTTTCAAATACTTTTGCATAAAATGTCTAGCTAAGAAAAATCCTAGCCCAAAACCTATTACAAGTCCAATTATAAACCATAATATTTCACCCCACATAAGGCACCATTCCTTTCACTAAATATATTACTATAAGTTTTTTATTTTTACAAGCACACAAGTTCATTTAACCAAAAATAATCTTTATTTTTAAAATCACATACAAATAAATTTCTATATTCTTTTAATCCAGTTAAAAAACTAGGTTTTAAAACATTACTTTCTAACAATAAGAAAGCTTTATTAACCACCAACATTGAATCTTCTGGAATATATTTATTCTGAATTCTATGAACATTATGAAACTTAGAATAAAAATCATTATCTTTAGATTCTACAAAGATTTTATTATTAATTTTACTTTTATCAAAAGGACTAACAATCTGCAAAAAAAGATCATAAGCTAAATCCACATCTTTTTGATCAAAATTATGAATATCTTCCATTGCTTTAAATAAATGATAAGGGTTATTTTTCATTAAATTATAAAAACTCCTATTAATATTAAAAATATAAAATGTTCGCATAATTAATCACCTATTAGCATATTATCATATTAAATACGCGAAATTTGTCGAACTGTGTAATTTTCTTCATTTTTTTAAACACCTGTTTTTAAATGATGCTTTCTTAAATAAGTTTTTCTAATAAAATCAACAGGAAAAACAGTAAGAGCAAGCACTAAAACAATAAAAAATTCCTGAGCTTTAAGGCCATATGTCCGAAATAGATCTCCCCCATTATATATTAAATATACCTGAACTATTAAAATAAAAGCAATAATAAAGATAAATACTTTATTTTTACTTAAATTTGCAAATATATTAAGTCTTTCACTTCGAGCATTAAAAGAATTAAATACCCCAATAAATATAAATAATGCAAAATAAGCTGTCATTAAATATTTATAGTTTTCTCCTATTCTAATATAATCTCTTACAATTGGTAATTTCAAAAAAAGTACACATAATATAGCCGAATATAACCCTGTCCATAATACTTCTCCAATCATATATGAATTAACTATTGCTTCATCTTTTCTTTTTGGAGGTTCATACATATAACTAGAAAGTGCTGGTTCAAAAGAAAAAGCAAGTCCCGCGAATGTATCCATAATCATATTAAGCCACAACATTTGAATAATTGTAATTGGTGTATTAATTCCTATAAATGGTCCTATAATTGAAAGAATAAGAGCACACATATTAACTGTTAGCTGATATATAATAAACTTTCTAATACTTTTAAATATTGTTCTTCCATATAATATAGCCTTACTAATAGATAAAATATTATTATCAAGTATTACAATATCACTTGCTTCTTTAGCTACTTCTGTTCCACTTCCCATTGCAAATCCTACATCAGCTTTTTTTAAAGCCGGTGCATCATTTACTCCATCTCCCGTCATACCTACAACTAAATCCATTTCTTCTATTATCCTAACAAGTCGTGATTTATCCTGTGGAAGAGCCCTAGCAACAATACATAACTTACCAATTTTTTTCTTTAATTCTTCATCCGTTAATTTAGCCATTTCATCATGAGTTAATACTATATCTCCTTTATTATATATCCCAACTTCACTTCCAATTGCACACGCTGTTTCTTTAGCATCACCTGTAATCATAACAATATTTATACCCGCTCTATGAATTAAATTAACCCCTTCTCTAGCCTCTAATCTAAGTTCATCTTTAATTGCTATAATTCCTACTAATACTAAATTATCTAAACTACTATTATATTTATTATAACATAATACTAAAACTCTAATTCCCTTCTTAGTTAAATTATCAATTATATTACTAATTATTTTTTTATTAACTAACACTTTTTCTTCCCCCATTTTATTTACATAAAAACTAACATTAGGAAGTAATTTTTCAGGAGCACCCTTAATATAAGTAATATTATTACTTAAAGTTACACTACTAAACTTATCTTTACTATCAAAAATCTTTCTTTTTAATACTTTTTCTTTATTTAAATTATCATAATCTAAAAACCCTAATAATGCTTTATCTGTAGAATTACCTCCAATAATTTCTTTTTTATTATTAAAAGTACTCTCATTATTATAATAAAGACTATTATATAAAATATTATAATAATTACTATATAATTTAATATCTTTTAAAGATTTAAAATGAATATTATCCCCTGTAATAATTTCATTTACTTCCAATTTACCCTTAGTAAGCGTACCAGTTTTATCAGTAAGTAAAACATTCAAACTACCAGCAGTTTCAATTCCCACTAATTTTCTAACTAACACATTTTCTTTTAACATTCTTTTCATATTACTAGATAAAACCAATGTAATCATCATAGGAAGTCCCTCAGGTACTGCCACCACAATAATTGTTACACTTAAAGTAAGTGCATATATCAAATGATCTGCCATTAATCTAAAATTAGTTAATGTTTCCATAATAAGTTTCCCATCAAAATGATTCTCTAACACAATTACAGAAAATAAATAAGAAACAGTTACTAATACTGCTCCTAAATAACCAAGTTTACTAATAAATTTAGCTAATCCCTGAAGTCTTAATTTTAAAGGTGATACAGGAGAAGCCTCAGCCACTTCCTTAGCTAATGCTCCATATAATGTTTTATCTCCTACATTTACTACCTGCATATAAGCATTACCATTATATATTACTGAACCTCGATATAACTTATTATTTTCTAAAATATTATCTTTTCTAATTGGAGGATATTTTTTAATTTCTTTTGTTTCTCCATTTAAACTTGATTCATCTACACTTAAACTACCTTCCACAATAAATCCATCCGCTGGTACTTTATCTCCACTACCTAAAATAACTATATCATTAACAACTACTTCCTCTATAGATATTTCTTTAATTGTATTATCTCTTAAAACCTTAACTAAAATTTTTGATGATTCTTCTTGTAATCTTCTAAAAGCAGCTTCACTTCCATATTCTGATATAGTTGAAATAAAAGAAGCCAAAAAAATAGCAATTAATATACCCAAAGTTTCAAAATAATCAAAATCTCGAAACAAAAAAACAACTTTAACTGCTAACGCTACCAAAAGAATTTTAATAATAGGATCCCCTAAAGATTCTAATAAAAGTTTTAAAAAACTATTTTGTTTAACATTACTAATATTATTAGTTCCATATTTTTTACGATTTTTTTCTACTTCTTCTGCTTTTAACCCTTGATACATATTGTCCCTCCAAAACAATATATGTCTTAAATCTATAATTAATTCTTACTTATTTTTGACTTTTCAATATTCCTATGTTAAAATAGCAACAAATATACGAAAGGAATTAATAAAAATGTTTAAATATACTTTAGATAATAAAAGATATCATACTCTAAATTATTTTTTTAAAAATAAATTTGGTTGTAAAGTATTTAAAGTTAGTTTAAATGCTAACTTTTCTTGTCCTAATTTTAAAAATAATTCTGGTTGTATTTTCTGTAAACATGGAAGTGGTAATAATTTAGAACATTTAAGTTTAAAAGAACAATTTAATATTGTTAAAATTCCTTTAGATAAAAAATGGCCTAATGCTAAATATATTGCTTATTTTCAAGCCAATACCAACACTTATGCTCCCTTAAATATTTTAAAAGAAAAATATGAAGAAGTATTAACTTATCCTAATGTTATTGGTATAGATATAGCTACTAGAAGTGATTGTCTATCAGATGAAATATTAGATTATTTAGAAGAACTTAATAAAAGAACTTTTTTAATGGTAGAGCTTGGTCTTCAATCAAGTCATAATAAAACTCTTAAACTTATTAATCGCGGTCATGATCTTAATAACTTTATTGAAGCAGTAAAAAAACTTAAAAAAAGAAATATTTTTACTGTTGTCCATATTATAAATGGTTTACCTAATGAAACTAAAGAAATGATGTTAGATACAGTTAAATTATTAAATAAACTTAAAATTGATGGCCTAAAAATTCATATGTTATATATATCCAAAGATACCCCTCTTGCTTTAATGCATGAAAAAAAGCCTATAAAACTTCTATCTAAAGAAGAATACATTGATATTGTTTGTGATGAACTAGAATATTTAAATGATAATATAGTTATCATGCGAATCACTGGTGATCCTGAAAAAGAAGATTTAATTGCTCCCAACTGGTTACTAAAGAAATTTTGTGTTTTAAATGATATTGATAAAGAAATGAAAAAAAGAAATATTTACCAAGGAGATAAAGTTACTCTAAAGTAATATTTCTTATTTTTTGTTTAATTCTTTGGGTAGTATTATCTATTTGTTTTAAAGTTTTATTTGTTAATTTTGCTATTTTTTGACTATTATAACCATTTTTTATATAATTAAATATCTCATATTCATTATCTGATAATATTCCTTTTATTTTCTTTAATAATTCTTCATAACTTTCTTTATTAGTTAATTTATTTAAAGGTTCAAAATCATAAACATCTTCTATTAAATCTCTTAAAGTTGTTCCTTCCTCATCATAATCATAATCTAAAGAATAAGAATTATTAAAAAATTTAGCTTTTTCCCCTCCATAACTTCTAATTACTTTTTGTAATCTTCTTCTAATACAAAGAGTTATAAAAGTTTCTAACTTCACATTTTTATCTACTCTAAAGTTAATTAAAGCATCACTAAAAGCATAATAAGCTTCTTGTTCAAATTCTTTTAAATCTATTCCTAATCTCACTGCCGTATTATGATATTCATGCAATAATACATCAACAATATATTTATATTTCTTATAAATAATATCTTTAGCATATTCATTATGTTCTAAAAATAAAGCATATACTTCTTCATCTGAGTAATCCATAACTACCTCTTTAACATTCCATAAATAAGTATCGCGGCAGATACACTAGCATTTAAACTATTTATTTTCCCATACATTGGAATACTTATTATTACATCACTCTTTTCTCTTACAAGTTTACTTACACCTGCTCCTTCAGCCCCAATAACAAGTACTCTTTTTGAGGCATAATCAACATTTTGATAAGGTTCTCCATCCATATCAGCTGTATACACAAAAAAATTATTATCTTGTAAAGTTTTTATTGCATTATTTATATTACTTACTAATATTACCTTAACATTATTTATAGCTCCCGCACTAATTTTCATAACTGTTTCATTAACTCTTACACTTCTATCTTTAGGTATAATAATTGATTTAATACCAGCACATTCACATGTTCTAATTATTGCCCCCAAATTATGAGGATCTTCTAAATGATCTAAACAAACCACAAAATCTTCATCTAAACAAACATCTAATTTAAAATATTCATAATCATTTATATCAATTACTACCCCTTGATGTTCTGCCCTAACCATTTTATTTAATCTTACATCTGGTACTAATTCATATTTAATTTTATTTTCTCTTAAATAGTTTAAAATATTATTATCTTTAAAATTATCACGCAAATATACTTTATGTATATTTTTAATTGGTGTTTCTTTTAACACATTTTTACCACATACTAACACGTCTATCACCCAAAAAAAGTATATCAAAAAAGAAAAGTTTTGTAAAGCAAGTATTACTCCTGCCTTTTTACTTTTCTTAATTATAAACTATTTACTAAATTTTTAAATTCTTCTCCCCGATCTTCAAATTTAGCATATTGATCCCAAGAAGCCGCTCCGGGACTTAAAAGAACAATATCTCCCTTTTTAACATTCTTATTAACTTTTTCTAAAGCATCTTTTAAAAATTCATCAGTTTCACATAAAATATCATTTTTATCACAAAAATCTTTAATCTTATTTCTAACTTCTCCAATCGCATATATTTTAATTATTCTATTTTTATAAGGTATTAAATCATTAAATTCTTGATTTCTATCCATTCCCCCAAATATTAAATGAATATTATTAGCAAAACTCTTTAAAGCTGTGATTGTAGCTGTAGGATTAGTAGATTTAGAATCATTATAATATTCTACTCCATCTATATTTCTAACAAACTCAATTCGGTGTTCTACTCCTTTAAATCTCTTCAAAAAATCTATTCCATATTTAAAATCAAGATTAAGCACTTTCATAACTAATAACATAGCTAATATATTTTCATAATTATGAGTTCCCTTTAATAAAATATCTTTTATATTAACAACCAATTTATTATCAATATATATACCATCATCAGTATAATAATTATCTTCACTATTAAAATAATACTTCTTATCTTTTATATCTTTAGTTAATTCTATACTATCTATATTATTTTTATTTAATATAGCAATATTATCATTTGTATGTCCTTTAAATATCTTATATTTAACACTCTTATATGCTTCATAAGATCCATGATAATCTAAATGAGTTGGACATAAATTAGTTAAAACACTTATATCTGTTTTAAAATCATTCATATCAATTAATTGATGATCAGATATTTCTAAAAGTAAAATATCTCCTTCTTTAATAGTATTTTCATTTATAATCTCTGCTAAAGGTATTCCTATATTTCCACCTAAAACAACTGATTTTTTAGCTTCTTTTAATGCTTCATATATCAATGTTGTTGTTGTTGTTTTACCATTAGAACCTGTAACTCCAATAATTTTAATATTTTGAGGTAAAAAATGATAAGCTATTTCCATTTCATTTACTACTAATATATCTAAACTATGAGCTTTAACAATACAAGGATGAGATGGAAAAACTGCCGGATTTTTAATTACCAAATCATATGTTTCATCTAATAAATCTTCTGGTTTATCTGTTAATATAAATTCTATATTTAAATTCTTTAACTCTAATACTTTATCTTTATCCTGTTCTTTACTATCAGTAATAATAATTTCATTATTTTTATTACTTAATAATTTAGCTACTTGATAACCACTTTTAGCCATCCCTAATATTAAAATTTTTTTATTTTCGTACATGTAAATCACCTAACTAAATTATATGCTAAACCTAAAAAAAAAGCAATTAACTTGCTTTAATTAAATTAATATAATAATTAACATCTTTATGCCAATTAGGATTTTCCGCATATTTTCTATTCATTAACTCTGGTGTATTTAACCCATATGCATAATAGTTTCTTGCTAAATTTCTTATAAAAGCATCTAAACCAACATCTAAATCACTAAATGCCGCGTAAGAACCACATCCTGAACCTTTCATTCCACCTACATTATTACAATTCTTAGTTAAATAACTACAATTCCATTTACATCCTGTTTCTACCATAATAATACCTGTAGCCACGAATGGATCTACTTCATATTCTAAAGCTATTCTAGCAATATTTTCTCCATACCCACTTAAAGTCGAATTAAGAACATTATTAAGTTTATTACTTAACTCTATCATAGTTAAACCCTCATAAACAATTGGTTCTTCATATCTACTTTTAGGTATATTACTTTCATATATATTATTTTTTATATAATTCTGATATAATATTCTTTCCTGAGTATTTTTTTTATAAATTATGATACAACTACTTAATATAAAAATGATTGTCATCATTTTATATAAATAACTTTTCATTTTAAAAATTTCCCCCTGCTTCTTTAAAAGAAGTACCATAATTGTACCATAATTTAGTCTTTTTGTCAAATTTTCACCCATTTTCATTCATACATTTGTTTACAATCTTTCAATATAATCAATATCCTTAATATTAATCTTATCTCCATTTAGAGTAAGTAATTCTTTATTAGTTTTACCCACAATTACAGTATTTATAACATCATTCCCCATTCTAATTTCTACTTTACTTTTATATACATGATGTGGATTAGCAAATATTTCATTAATTTTCCCAAGAATATTATCCATTCTATCATATCTAATTTCTTCTGTACTTAAAAAAACTTCTTTATTATTATTTAATTGTTTATTTATGGGATTAGCAAACACTTTAGGTAAATTTTTATTCATAAAGTACACCTCTACAATATTTTATGATAAATTACCTAAATTGAGACATAATAATAATATGAAAAAAATAATTAACAAATTACCTTTAATAATTCCTATATTAATATTAATTATTATTTCTTTAATAAATATGAAAATAATTGGTCTTAATAATGGAAGCTATGATAGTTATTTTAAAAAACAAGTATTATGGTTCATACTTGGCTTTATTTCTATGCTTATAATTATTATATTTAAACCTAAAATACTATTTAAATATAGTAAATATTTATATTTAATAAATGTTTTACTTTTAATATTAGTATTATTCTTTGGTAAAACTATAAATGGTTCAACTGCCTGGTTTAATCTATACTTTTTTTCTTTTCAACCAAGTGAATTAATGAAATTAACTCTAGCTCTTTATTTAAGTGAAACTTTATCTCATTTTAAAGAACATACCTTAAAACAAGAACTAAAATTTATTTTAACAGCCTTTTTTATCACTTTAATCCCTTCTTTATTTGTTTTTCTAGAACCTGATACAGGAGCTATAATTATATATTTTCTAATTATGTTAGGTGTTATTCTAATTTATAAATTAAATTATAAATGGTATATTATAATTGGTTTTATTATAACAATTATTATTTTAATATTTAGTTATTTATATTACTATCAAAAAGATTTATTAATAAATTTAATTGGAACTTCTTTCTTCTATCGTATTGATCGTCTCTTAACTTTTGTTAAAAATGATTCTTTTCAACTTGATAGATCTCTTATTGCTATTGGAACTTCTAGTATTTTTAAAGGCAGCAATTATATTTATATACCTGAAGCACCAACTGATTTTATTATTGCTCTTTCTATTAATAATCTAGGTATTATAAGTTTTATTTTAATCTTAATAAGTTTTATTATTTTAGATTTTTATTTTCTATTTAAACTATTTAAAGCCAAAAATACTAAATTTAAAATGTTCTTTTCAAGCTTTCTATTAATGTTTATATTTGCTCAAATTCAAAATATAGGAATGAATCTTGGATTATTTCCCATTATAGGATTACCTTTACCATTCTTAAGTTATGGTGGCACAAATATTACAGTTTACTTCATGTTTCTTGGTATTTTAGCTAGTAAAAGTAAAAATTTTTAATTTTTTTAAATTTTACTATTGACAAATTAGCTATTTTGTATTAGTATACAAACTCGAACATTTAATTTGTTTGAATATTCTTTTCCATTCTTTGATATACTTCCTTTA